>JAQBPZ010000102.1 GCA_028287225.1 Gemmatimonadota bacterium | reverse complement strand
GCGCTCGACTCCACCGAGGACAAGGTGGAGGGGCTCGAGGCGGGCGCCGACGACTACATCACCAAGCCGATCGACTTCGCCGAGCTGCGCGCGCGCCTGCGCTCCATGCTGCGCATCAAGCGCCTGCAGGAGGCGCTCGAGGAGCGCGAGAAGGAGCTGCTCGAGGTCAACAAGAAGCTGACGTACATGTCGCAGACCGACGGCCTCACCGGTCTGGACAACCGCCGGCACCTCAACGAGCGCATCGAGGAGATGTTCCAGCACGCGCAGCGGCTCAACGAGCCGTTCTCGTGCGTCATGTGCGACCTGGACAAGTTCAAGAGCGTCAACGACACCTACGGGCACCAGGCGGGCGACGAGGTGCTGAAGCAGCTCGCCGCCATCCTCAAGGACGAGGCGCGCGAGATCGACCGGGTGGGGCGCTACGGCGGGGAGGAGTTCATGCTCCTGCTCCCGGGCACCGTGCTCGACGCGGCGGTCACCTTCGCGGAAAGGGTGCGGAAACGGATCGAGGGTCATACATTCACCTTCGACGGCGGAACCCTGACGCGCACGGCCAGCTTCGGCGTGAGCGGCTGGCCGCACCCCGCGATCGACCAGTGCGACGGCCTGGTGCGCGCCGCCGACGATGCCCTCTACGTGGCCAAGGAGACGGGACGCAACCGCGTCATCCGCTTCGACGGCGACGACTTCAAAGCGCACCAGCGTACTTCCGACGATGGAGTCCTCCCTGCCGACCGCACCGACCACGGCGCCACCGAGCCAGGACACGCCGAATCCCGCTGACGAGCTCCCGCGCCTGCGGGTCCGGGTCGCGGAGCTCCAGCGCGAGCGCGACCACCTCGTCGCCATCGTCGACATCCTGCAGGAGGTCTCCGAATCGCTCCACTTCGTGGACGTCCTGCAGACCATCGCGCGCAAGATGGGCGAGACCTTCGGCCTGGACCGGTGCGCGATCTTCCTTTCCGGCGACAAGGACGAGGTGCGCCTCGTCGCCAGCTACGAGGACCCCACGATCCGCAACCTCGTCGTGGACCTCAACCGCTATCCCGAGCTGAAGCGCGCCTTCGAGAGCGGCGAGACGGTCTTCATTCCCGACGCGGCGAACGACCCGATGCTCCGCAGCATCAAGTCGACGCTCGACATGCGGAACGTGCGCTCCATCGTCGTGGTCCCGATCCGCTGGGAAGGCTCCGTGATCGGCGCCATCTTCCTCCGCACGGAGCGCGACGCCGAGCCGTTCAGCGAGGCGGACGTGCGCTTCTGCCAGACGGTCGCCTCGCTCACCGCGAAGGCGCTCCGCAACGCGCACCGCTTCGAGACCCTCCTCCACTCGCAGGAGGACGTCGGCATCGCGCAGCGCAAGGCGGAGCTCCAGCGCGTGGCCCTCGTGGGCTTCATGCGCCGCCTGCTGGACCGCTACGCCCGCGGCGAGGAGCACACGTGGGCCGAAACCCTGCTCCCCAAGGCGGCCGACGAGGAGCTCGAGCGCCTGGTGACGGTCGCGATGCAGGTGCTGGAGGAAGAAGCAAAGGGTTGAGATGACCCGTCGCTCCCCCTCGACACGCGCCGCCGAGCTCCGCGCGCTCCTGCAGCAGGCGTCGCACGACTACTACGTCCTCGACCGGCCCGCGCTGTCGGACGCCGAGTACGACCGCGCGTTCCGCGAGCTGCAGGCCATCGAGGCCGAGCACCCCGAGCTGCGCACCGCCGACTCGCCGACGATGCGCGTGGGCGCCGAGCCGTCCAGCGCGCTGGCCAAGCACGCACATCTGGTCCCCATGATCTCGCTCGGCAACGCCTTCGACGAGGGCGAGCTGGACGCGTGGGAGGAGCGCATCACCCGGCTCGTCGGCGACGATGCGCGGCGCGCGGGCTACGTGGCGGAGCTCAAGATCGACGGCGCCGCCGTGAGCCTCACCTACGCCCACGGCGTCCTCGTCGTGGGGGCGACGCGCGGCAACGGCACCGTGGGCGAGGACGTCACCGCCAACCTGCGCACCCTCCGCGACATCCCGCTCCGCCTGCGCGGCGACGACGTGCCGGCGCTCCTCGAGATCCGCGGCGAGGTCTACATGCCCTACGCCGCCTTCGAGCGGCTGAACGAAGCCCGCGTCAGGGATGGGGAGCCGGTGTACGCCAACCCGCGCAACACGGCCGCGGGCGCGCTGCGCCAGCTGGATCCCTCCATCACGGCGCGCCGCCCGCTGCGCTTCTTCGGGTACACGGTCGCGGTGCCGGGCGGGGCGCCGCTCCCCTTCGCCACGCAGTGGGAGCTGCTCGACACCCTCGCGCGCTGGGGCGTGCCGGTGGCGCCGGCCAGGCGCCGCTGCGCGTCCCTCGCCGAGGTGCACGAATGGGCGCGCGACGTGGAGCATCGCCTGCGCGCGGAGCTCGACTTCGCCATCGATGGCGGGGTCGTCAAGGTCGACAGCCTTCGGCTCCAGGACGAGCTGGGCGTCGTCGGCGGGCGCGAGCCGCGCTGGGCGATCGCGCGCAAGTTCGCGCCCGACATCGCGGAGACGACGCTGGAGCGCATCGAGGTGAACGTCGGGCGCACCGGCGCGCTCAACCCATTCGCCGTGCTGACGCCGGTGGAGATCGGCGGCACCACGGTCCAGCTCGCGACGCTCCACAACTTCGACCTGATCCGCGCCAAGGACCTGCGCGAGGGCGACGTGGTGCAGGTGAAGCGCGCCGGCGACGTGATCCCGCAGGTCATCGGCCCAGTGCCCGAGCGCCGCGACCCGGCCAACCCCCCGCGCCCCACCGAGGCGCCCACGCACTGTCCATCATGTGGCACCGCCGTCGAGCGCGACGAGGAGGAGGTCGCGCTCTACTGCCCCAACGTCGCCTGTCCGGCGCGCCAGCTCGAGGCGCTCGTGCACTTCGCGTCGCGCGGCGCCATGGACATCCGCGGCCTGTCGTACGCGCGCATCGAGCAGATGATCGCCGCCGCGCTGGTGCACGACGTCTCCGACATCTATGACCCCGCGCGCATCAGCGTGGACACGCTGACACGCCTCGAACGCTTCGCCACGAAGAGCGCCGAGAACCTCGTGGCGGCAATCGAAGCGTCGAAGGGCCAGCCGCTCTCGCGGCTCCTCTTCGGGCTCGGCATCCGGCACGTGGGGCAGACCGCCGCGCAGCTCCTGGCGCGCCACTTCGGCGACATGGACGCGCTGCAGCGCGCCTCGGCGGACGACATCCTGGCCATCCGGGGCATCGGCGAGGGAATCGCCCTGGCCGTCGTGGCGTACTTCCAGGACCCGACGGCGCAGCAGCTCGTCGCGCGCCTCGCCGAGCGCGGGCTCACCATGAGCGAGCCCCGGGCGGTGTCGGCGGGCAAGGCATTCGAGGGACTGACCTTCGTGGTCACCGGCACCCTGCCGACCCTCTCCCGCTCGCAGGCCACGGAGCTGATCGAGTCGCAGGGCGGCCGCGTCACCAGCGGCGTTTCCAGGGCGACGAGCTTCGTGGTGGTCGGCGAGGAGGCCGGGAGCAAGCTGGACAAGGCGACCGCGCTCGGCATCACGATCCTCAGCGAGGCGGAGCTGATCGAGAGGGCGGAGGGATTAGGGATTAGGGATTAGGGATTAGGAACTGCCTGGCGTCCCGGGCGGATGTCGTCCCGCAGGAGGGAGCGCCGCGACCGAGTGTCGGGATCTTCTCTGCATGCGCGCGGGGCCTGCTTCGGGGCAGGGAAAGAAGATCCTGACCCGCCCTGCGGGCGAGCAGGATGACATCCGCTCGGGATGCGTCGAGTCAGTTCCTAATCCCTAATCCCTAATCCGACTGATCCCTGTCCCGGGTCGTGACCCCTCCCCCGCTCGCCCGTCCTGCGCATGAACCCTAGATTGAGCCCCATGACTCTCGACCTGACGGGCAACGGCATGCTCGGCCTCACGCGCGACGCCCTGACGACGCTGCGCAATGCGCTCCTGCGTGACACCGGCCCATCGGCGCCGGCCTATCTCCAGGAGGCCGGCTATGGGGGCGGCGGCGCGCTGTTCGAGGCGTTCCGGCAGTGGCTCGCGGGCCGGGGGCACGGCGCCCCGGAATCGCTGGCCGTGGACGCGTTCCAGCACGAGGCCACGGAGTTCTTCCGGCAGGCCGGCTGGGGCGGGCTCGCCGTGGGGGCCCTGCACGACACCGTCGCCACCCTCGACTCCAGCGACTGGGCGGAAGCCACGCCCGAGCAGCCCCTCGAGCACCCGTTCTGCCACCTGTCGTCGGGGATGTTCGCCGACTTCTTCGGCCGCGTCGCGGACGCTCCGCTGGCCGTGATGGAGGTGGAATGCCGCACCGCCGGCGCGCCCCGCTGCCGCTTCCTGCTGGGCAGCACCGAGGTCATGACCCAGGTCTACGAGGGGATGGCCGCCGGGGCGTCGTACGAGGATGCGGTGGCCGCGACGGCGTGAAGGGCTGAACAGCTGACGGGCGTTTGCGGTCGGCGGTGAGCGGTGTGCGGTAGTAGTCTCCCGAGGCCTGACCGCGAACCGCTCACTGCAAACCGCTCACGCCCCTCAACGTTTCCCGGTACAGGGGATTGGGCACCAGCTCCCCCTGGAACAGCACCTCGCGATCCCACGGAAGCACGATCGTGCTCTCGGTCGCCAGGGCGTGGAAGTCCGGCTCGTAGCTGCCGGTCCGGAAGGCGACGGCGGTCCGCACCTCGGACGCCCCGCAATTCGAGATCGCGTTGATCGCCAGGCGCATCGTCGCGCCCGAGTCGCAGGTCTCGTCCACGATCAGCACTCGTCGCCCGCGCACCGCCGGCGGGACCTCGCCGAACACCGCCGGCGTCTCGCGGATGCTCTCCGCCTGATACCGCCGGCTCACGACGATCGAATGGAATTCGCGGTCGAGGATCGCCGCGATCACCGCACCCGGCACCACCCCGGCGGTGGCCACGCCGACGATGATCTCGGGATCGTAGCTCCGGACCACCTTCAGGGCCAGCGCCCGGGACAGCTCCCCGAAGAGGGGCCATTCCACCTCGAACACCCCCTTGCTCTGCTCGATGGTCGTGCGACGCGGGGACATGGATGGCTCCTGGGCGGGTAAGGGGTTCGGAGGAGACTGAAGCATGTTGCGAGCCGGACGGCTCGAAGGGCGTTTGCGGTTTGCGGTTCGCGGTGAGCGGTCAGGCCTCGGGACGCTTCTACCGCCAACCGCCAACCGCCAACCGCAAACGCCGTAAATCAGACTTTCACGCCGTTATTGCCGCCCCGCGCGCCCGGGAATTAGCTTTGCCGGTATCCAGACGATCATCTCGCCGCGCGGCTCGCGCTCGGCCGTCCCCCTCCCGCTGCGCATCGCATGTCCTGGTTGAGCCGCCTGCTCGGCGGCAAGTCGGACGGTAACCTCAAGCCGCAGCGCCTCGATTACCTGAACGAGGCGCTCGCCCTGGAACGTCAGGGCGATTTCGACGCGGCCCTGACGTCGTACCGCCTGGCCCTGCGCGACCATCCCAGCGATCCGCGCATCCTCCAGAACATGGCGATCGCCTTCTCGCGCACCGGGCGCCTGAACGATGCGATCGCGGCGTACCGTCGCGCCCTGGAGCTCGACCCGGAGCTCTCCGGCGCGCACTACGGCCTCGCCTTCCTCCTGATCAAGAAGGGCGACCGCGCCGAGGGCGCCGCGCACCTCGAGGCGTTCCTGGAGATTCCCCCGTCGGGGGGAGAGGCGGATCGCTGGGTGCGACATGCGCGGCAGACCCTCGAGACCCTTCGCACGCAGGCCGACGAGCTCCCAGAGACCGACGCGTAGTGGGCGCCATCCTCGCCGTCGTCAGCCAGAAGGGAGGGGTCGGCAAGACCACGACCGCGATCAACCTCGCGAGCGCGCTCGCGCGCGGCGGCCGCAAGACGCTGCTGGTGGACGTGGACCCGCAGGGCGCCGTGCGCCATGGGGTGGGCCTCATGGGCACCGAGCAGCCCGCCGGCCTCTCCGACGTGCTTGCCGGCACCCACGAGCTGCAGGACGTCGTCCTCGGCACGCCCCTGCCCTGGCTGCGCGTGCTCCTCGCCGGCTCGGTGAGCGACGACGTGGAGCATTCCACCTACTCGCGCCAGGTCGCCGAGTCCCCGAAGCTCGGCGAACTGTTCGACCGCGCGCGCGCCCGCGGCTATCTCGTCATCGTCGACACGCCGCCGGGGCTCGGCGCCGTGACGCGCCGCGTGCTCGCGCACAGCCAGCACGTGATCGTCCCGCTGCAGTGCGAGCCGCTGGCGCTCCAGACGACGACGCAGATCCTGCGCGCCGTGCGGCAGGCCGCCGCCACGAACCCCGCGCTGGTGCTCGACGGCATTCTGCTCACGATGCTCGAGGCCGGGAACGCCGTCTCGGAGCGGGTCGCCGCGTACGTCCGCGAGCAGCTGCCCCCGGAGCTCCTGCTCGACGTCGCCATCCCGCGCACGATGTCGTCCATCGACGCATTCGCCGCGGGACAGCCCGTCGTGCTCCATTCGCCCAACGACCCGGCCGCGCTCGCGTACCTGCGCCTCGCCGAGCTGCTCGAGCCGAGGCTCCGGTGAGGGGCCGCACCCTGCTCGGCGTTGCCGTGGCGAGCATCGCGCTCGCCTGCGGGGACGTGCCCACGCTGCCCGGGGGCATCGCGTTCATCACCCCCGTCATCGCCCCCTCGCCCTCGATCGCGTGGGGCGACACGCTCCGCGACAGCCTCGGCCGCGCCGCGCCACTGCGCGTCTTCGCCATCGGCCGCGGGGGCGACACGATCCGCACGATCACCGTGCGCTACCTGCTCACGTCTCTCAACACGGGCGCGACGCTCGCGGGCGAAGGGCTGCTCGTGGCCGCCGACACCCTGGGCTCGCTGCGCCTCGTCGCGCAGGTCACCAGCGCCGATGGCGTTCCGGTCCAGCTCCAGTCGGCGGAGCTGTCGATCCCGGTGGTGCCCCGCGCCGACGCCATCGCGCCCACGACGGTGGACACGTCGTCGTCCACGCTGCCGGTCAATACCCCGCTCCCGGTCACCGTCAGCGGAGTCGGCCCCACGGGCGCGCGCGGCACGGTTGCCGGCGTCCGCGTGCGATATCGCATCGCGTCGGTCTATCCCACGAGCGCGACGTCGCTCACTCGCCTCTTCTATCTCGCCGAGGGCAACAGCGTCGTCCGCCCCGACTCGACGACGGCGCTCGACACCACCTCGTCGGCGGGCGTGGCGTCGCGCTCGCTCGTGGGCCTCGCACCGCCTGCCGGCGAGACCGGTGCCGACTCGGTGGTGGTGCTCGCGACGGCGCGCTCCGAGCGTGGCGTCATCCTGGCCGGCTCTCCCGTGAAGTTCACCGTCAGGATTCGCCGCTAGGCGCCTCGCGCCGCGCGTTCCCGCAGCAGGCGCCCGGGGCGCGCTGCCGGCCGGTGGCGCCCCTGCCGCCAGCCCGCATATTACCGCCACGACCGCGGCCGCCTGTCCGAGGCCGCACCCCCTGTCGGAGGAAGCGATGATCTCGTCCGGTGGCCCCCGTATCGACACGCCCGGCACCCTCACCCGGCTGTTCTTCGACGGCATCGAGCAGCACGACAAGCCCGATGCGCTCCAGGTGAAGGTGAAGGGCACGTACACGCCGATCTCCAGCCGGACTCTCGCCGACCGGGTGCGGCATCTCGCCCTCGGCCTGGCGGAGCTGGGCGCGAAGGCGGGCGACCGCGTCGCGATCTTCTCGGAGAACCGGCCGGAGTGGGCCATCGCCGACTACGCGTGCCTCACGAGCTGCCTCGCCGACGTCCCGCTGTACCCCAACCTGCCGCCGGAGCAGGCCGCCTACATCCTCCGCGACGCGGGCGTCGTCGCCATCTTCGTCAGCGACGCCGCCCAGGCGGCGAAGATCGCCGTGGTGCGCGAGAAGTGTCCCACCCTGCGCCACGTCATCACCTTCGAGCCGGCGCTGCATGCCGGCGCCGACCTCACGCTGGCCGAGGTGGAAGCCAGGGGCGCCACGGTGGATTCCGAGGCGCGGCGCGCGCAGTACCGCACGAGTGCCCTGTCGGTGAAGCCGGACGACGTCGCCACGCTCATCTACACCTCGGGCACCACCGGCGAGCCGAAGGGCGTCATGCTCACGCACGACAACCTCGTGTCGAACGTCCTGGCCTCGGCGTCGCGGATCCCCTTCCTGCCGGCCGCCGACACCTGCCTCAGCTTCCTGCCGCTCTCGCACATCTTCGAGCGCATGGCGGGCCACTACCTGATGCACCACGTCGGCGCGTCCATCGCGTACGCCGAGTCCATCGACACGGTGCCCATCGACATGCAGACGGTGCAGCCGACGCTCGTGCTCTCCGTGCCGCGGCTGTACGAAAAGATGTACGCGCGGGTGCTGGAGAATGCGCTCGCCGGAGGCGCCGTCAAGAGCCGCATCTTCTTCTGGGCGCGTGGCGTGGCCGAGCGCTGGGCCGACGTCACGCTCGCGGGAGGCACGCCGGCGGGGCTGCTCGCGTTCCAGTACCGGATCGCCCAGAAGCTCGTCTTCTCCAAGCTCAAGGCGCGCACCGGCGGACGCCTCCGGTACTTCGTCTCGGGGGGCGCGCCCCTCTCGCCGGAGATCAACAAGTTCTTCTATGCCGCCGGGCTCGTGATCCTCGAGGGATACGGGCTCACCGAGACGTCGCCGGTGATCTCGGTGAACACCCCGACGGCGTTCCGCATCGGCACCGTGGGGAAGCCCCTCCCCGGGGTGGAGGTGACGACCGCGCCCGATGGCGAGATCCTCACGCGCGGGCCGCACGTGATGAAGGGCTACTACAACAAGCCCGAGGCCACGCGCGAGGCCATCGACGCCGACGGCTGGTTCCACACCGGCGACATCGGCGAGCTGCGCGACGGCTTCCTCGCGATCACCGACCGCAAGAAGGACATCATCGTGACCGCGGGCGGCAAGAACATCGCCCCGCAGCCGATCGAGGGGCTCATCAAGACCAACAAGTACGTGTCGCAGGCCGTGGTGATCGGCGACAAGCGCAAGTTCCCCGTGGTGCTCGTGGTGCCGAACTGGGAGCAGCTCGAGAAGTACGCGAAGGTCCGGAACTTCATGTGGACCGAGCGGCGCCAGCTCCTGGAGATGCCCGCGATCCGCGCGAAGATGGAGAAGGAGGTCTTCGGCCAGCTCCACGACCTCGCGAAGTTCGAGATGCCGAAGAAGGTCGCGCTGCTGGAGCACGACTTCTCCGTGGAGCGCGGCGAGCTCACTCCCACGCTCAAGGTGAAGCGCCGCGTGATCGACAAGACGTACAAGTCGGTGATCGACGGCCTGTACGTCGAGGAGCACGAGCCGGCCGAGGTGTGAAAGGGGGATCAGGGATAAAGCTGGATTAGGCATTAGGGATTAGGAACTGCGCGGGGACGCATCCCGAGCGGATGTCATCCCACGAGTGCGCGCAGCGCGTCGAGTCGGGATCTGCTCGCCGTGCGGACGGGCCAGTGTCACGGCAGGGACAGTAGATCCCGACACTCGGTCGCAGAGTTTACCCCGCGCGAAGCGTCGGGGCTCCCTCCTGCGGGATGACAGCCGCCCGGGACGCCCAGGCCCGGCACGCGCGTCGACAGCTCGAGCGGCGCGCGCAGTTCCCAATCCCTAATCCGATCCCTGATCCCGCCGTTTGAGTGTCACGAGCGGCGACCGGGCGGCCTCCCGCTCGGCCACCCAGTGCTGCTCGTCGCGCGCAAGCTCGTGCAGCTCCGCCGGGATCGGGAGCGACGCCGGCCCGACGACGCGCCCCTTCGCCCGCGTGGCGCGCACCGCGGAGGCGACCCGCTCGGCGTGGTCGCCGTGCAGGTCGGGGAGGTCGATCGCCAGCCCGCGCGTTGAGCCGGCCGCGAGCGGCAGCGGGCCCGCGGTGCGGATGATCGAGAGGCCGGGCGCCGCGTCCACGTCCGCCGGGGGATCGATCAGCATGATGGGGCAGTCGACCATCCCGCGCAGCTCGATCGCGTGCGCCCCCCATGCGCCCATGAGCGTCGCGAAGCCCTGCGCGTCATCCAGCCCGAGAAATGCCGCCAGCCGCATCGCCTGCTCGGCGCTCGGCGGCACGGACGCGGCCACCAGCTGGCGCGCGCCCGCGCTGAAGTCCACAACGCCGTCGTGGATCGCATACTCCGCCATGCAGACGGGACAGCCGAGCGTTCCCTCCAGGATGTGCCGCGCCACGAGCCGCTCCGCCGACACCACGAGCCAGCTCTCCTCGTGCGGACGCGGACAGCGCAGGGCGTCTACCAGCTCGATGAACATGGGCGGAATATAGGTGGCGCGTCCAACGCGGCGTCCGCCGCGTCAGCTGCGCGACAGCCGCAGCTCGTCCACGTTCACGCTGGGCGGCGCGAGGACGGCGTAGAGCACCGCATCGGCGACATCGCCCGCGGACAGCATCTGCGTCCGCGGGGTGAACCCGGGACGGTTGTCGGGGTCGATCTCGTTCCAGAGTCCGGTGTCCACCGCGGCCGGCGAGATCAGGGTGGCGCGGACCCCGGTGCCGCGGAGCTCCGCGCGCAGCACCTCGTGCAGCGCGCGCAGCCCGTACTTGCTCGCGGAATAGGCGGCGTTCCCCGGAAAGATGGTGCGGTCCGCGATGCTGCCGATCGTCACCACGTGGCCGGCGCCGCGCTCGCGCATGCCGGAGAGGAAGGCGCTCGTCATGGCGAACGGTCCCACGAGGTTGATCTCCAGCGCGCCGCGGAAGGCGTCCAGCGTGGTGTCGGCGACGGCCGCGACGGCGAAGGCGCCGGCGTTGTTCACGACGATGTCGGGTCCGCGCCCGCAGGCGTCGGCAAAGGCGCGGGCTGCGCGGGCGCCCGCCTCCACGTCGCGCACGTCGC
>JAQBPZ010000096.1 GCA_028287225.1 Gemmatimonadota bacterium | reverse complement strand
AGCCCGCCGCAGTCGCGCTGCGGGATGTTGTAGGCCACGACCACCGGCAGCGTTCCCGCGCGGAGCTGGGTGGACACCGTTGCGTCCACCTCCGCGCGCACCGACGAGTTCCAGTTGCCGAACCAGCGCACCTGCGGCTGGCCCGCGATCTTCTCCAGCTGTGCGGCGTCCGCCGGACGGCTCGCGCGCCAGGCGTCAGCCGTCCGGCGCGCGTTCGACGCGGGATCCACGTACAGCGCCGCGCCCGCCATCGGGTTCGCGATCGCCGGGGCCGGCGTCTCGGGGCTGCGCCTGAGGGACGGATCCTCGACGCTCGGCGGAGCTGCCACGTGGCTGGCGTCGCCCGCGCAGGCGGACAGGACCGCGGCGGCGAGGAGAACTACCGGAAGTGCGACGCGATGGCGCGGTGCGCCCGGACGGCAGCTCTGCATGCTCAGATACCTCTTCGGTGAACCCGGCCGACTCCTGCGCCTCGTGCGCGAAGTCCCGTAGCTTTGCGTCCTCACCTCGCGGTGAGTTTGCCATTTGTCGAAGGCACTGCGACTGCGGTGGAATACTCGACAGGAGCGCGATCGTTCCGGACGAGATCGTCAGGGGGAGAAGGTTGCACGGTCCAGTACGCCGTGCAAGCGTACTGGACCGTGAGAGCCCGGCCGTTTATCGCCGCATTTCACGGTCGCGGCCGCGAAGGCGGGACGCATGCCCGCGTCCGCTACTTACGTCCGGGCTGGAGCAGGCACATCCTTTGCCAACCCGTCGACTCGCCGCCGGCCACGCCGGACGGCCACGCTCGACACTTCTCCGGAGACCCCATCATGCTGTGGACCATCATCGTCGGTATCATCGCCGGCTTCCTTGCGGGCAAGATCATGAAGGGCTCGGGCTACGGCATCCTCATGGACCTGGTCCTCGGCCTCGTCGGCGGACTCATCGGCGGGTTCGTCTTCAACGCGCTCGGCGTGGGCGCCAGCGGCGGCATCCTCTGGTCGATCCTCGTCGCCACCATCGGCGCGGTGATCCTGGTGTGGCTGGTTCGCCTCATCCGCGGCAACAAGACCGTCTGATCGGCGTAGCGCAGGTGGGACACGCGTGGACCGGCGAGCGTGGGCGCTCTCCGGTCCACGCGTTTTTCTAGTCCATCGTGTCCAGCTGCGCCGCCACGGCCTTCGTGTCGTCGGCGATGATGATCACGATGTCTCCGGGCTCCATCACCGACATCACGTGCGCCACGGCGTCGTGCTCCTCGGTGAAGGTGAGGATCCGGTCGTCGGGGAATCCGGTGGCGCGCAGCCCCTCGGCCATCAGCTCGGCGATGGCGCCCGGCGCGCGGCCGCGGCGGTAGACCGCGTGCTCCTTCATGATCACGAGGTCCAGCCCATCGGCCAGCCGGCCGATCTCGCGCAGGTCGTCGTCGCGACGGTCGCCCGGCGCGCTCAGGAGCGCCATGCGGCGCCTCGCCGGCATGGCGCGCACGAAGCCGAACAGTCCCGCGATCGCCGCCGGGTTGTGCGCGTAGTCCAGCAGCACCCGGCCGCGCGGCGTCTCGATCATGTTGAGGCGGCCCGGCGTCGACGCGGTGGAGGGCAGGAAGGTCGCCAGGCCGCGGCGGATCTCGTCCGGCGTCACGCCCTGCACGTACGCCGCGGTGGACGCCGCGAGGACGTTCTGCACCTGGAAGCGCGCCAGGCCACCGAAGGTGAGTGGAACCTCGTCCGCCGCGCCCAGGTCCACGGTGCGGCCCCCGTCCAGGATGCAGAGGTGCTCCCGGCCCTCCACGCTCTCCACGCGCGCAACCACGCCCCCCGCGGCGAGGTGTGCCTCCACCTCGGCGCTTTCGCCGCGCGGGCGCGTCGAGAACAGGGCGACGCGTCCCGGCGTGCGCTCGCGCATGGCGTGGACGAGCGGGTCGTCCGCGTTGAGCACGGCGTGGCCGCCGGGCTTCACGACCTGCGGCAGCACTGCCTTCACGTCCGCGAGCTGCTCCACGGTGTCGATGCCCGCGAGGCCGAGGTGGTCCGCCGTCACGTTCATCACCACGGCCACGTCGCAGTCCGGAAAGCCGAGCCCCGATTTCAGGATGCCGCCGCGCGCCGTCTCCAGGATGGCCACCTGCACGTCGCGGTGCGAGAGGATCACGTTCGCGGCGAAGGGACCGGTGAGGTCGCCCTGCATCAGGAGCTGCTCCTGGAGGTACACGCCGTCGGTGGTGGTGAAGCCGACGGTGCGCCCGGTCTGCCGGAAGAGGTGCGCGATCAGGCGCGTCGTGGTGGTCTTGCCGTTCGTGCCCGTGATGGCGACCACGGGAACGGTCGTCGCCGCGCCCGGGGGATAGAGCATGTCGAGGATCGCATCCGCGGGCCCGGCCGCCGGGTAGCGCGTGAGGTCGGGCGACGCATGCACGGCGGTCACCACGCCGCCCGCGCTGCGCAGCGGGCGCGAGGGATCGGGCGTCAGGATCTCCACGCCAGCCACGTCCAGGCCCACGGCCCCCGCGGCGAGCTCGCACACCGCGCGCACGTCCGCGTGCAGCGCGGCCAGCCGGTCCACACCAGCGCCCGTCGTCGCCGGCACCCACTCCGTGGCGGCGATCGTCCGGCCGTTCACGACCAGCACCTCGATGCACGCGGCGCCCTCGATCACCTGCTCCACGACCAGCTTGTCGCCTCGCGCGGAATCCCACGCGGTGCGCAGCGCGCCGGCGTCACGGATCATCGTGCCGCGGCCACTCGGCGCGTCGGCCGGCAGCAGCCGCACCGGGAAGCCGAGGTCGTCGGCGGATTCCAGCGCGTCGTCGAGCGATCGCGCGCGGTCGCGCGCCGGCACCGGCACGCCGACCCCGGACAGGATCTCGCGCACGCGGTCCTGCCGCTCCACGGCATGCGCCGCGAACATGCTCGTGCGTTCGGTCGCCGAGCCGAGCACGCGCCGCTGCGCCTGTCCCAGGCCGAGCTGCACCACGTCGGTGTCCAGGCTGCGGCGCACCGGGATGCCGCGCCGTCGTGCCGCGTCCATGAGCAGCCGCGTGGAGGCATCCGGCCGCGTGCGGTCCAGCCGGCGCGCCAGCGCGGAGACCGTGTCCGCGATCTCCGCGTCGTCGCCGCGCAGCGCATCGCGCAGCACGCGCGCCCCCTCGCGCACGGCCTCGATCCCGAACGACTCCTCCTCGTACGTGATCGCGATCGTCCAGCGATCCTCGTCCGGCGCGCTCAACACCACCCGCCCCTCGGCCGTCCCGCCGCCCGCCAGCCGCTGGAGCTCGCGCGTCACCTCCACCAGCAGCGCCGCCCACCAGGCAGGCGGGGCATGCGTGCGGGTCCGGTCGCTCGACGGGGCGTCCAGCGCGTCGAGCGCCAGCCCGGGCAGCAGTGCCCGCAGCTGCCGGGTGAGGTCCGCCACCTCGTCGCGCGACACTGCCGCCAGTCCTCCGAGCCGCACCTCGGCGAGAATCGCCGGTGCGCGGTACCACACGTTGGCGCCGCGCAGTGCGCGGGTACGCGAGACGCGAAGGTCGGCGGCGAGGGAAGCGAGCGGGATGCGCGGGGGGGCGGCGGTGTTCGTGGGGGCCATTCGTCGTGCCGGAGGGAGGTTTGGATGGAGCAGCCTCCACGGGGGCACGTTCGGTGCCGACCCGCTTCCACCGCTCGCGCTAGTGCCCCTGGGCCCGGAGCTCCCCGGGACCGGACCGCTCGCTGCCGAGGTAGACGCGAACCCAGCCGCGCGGCACGCTCGCGTCGGCGACGGCGCCGGAATGGTAGACGCCGAGGCGCTCGAGCGCTGCCGGGTCGGGCGCGGCCGCCTCCACCCAGCGCATCATCGCCTCCAGCGTGGACGGCGCCAGGCGGACGTCGCGCGCGGGGGAGAGCGGCGCGCCGGCGTGCCAGCGCCGCACCAGGGACGCCAGCACGCCTTCCATCGCGTCGAGCCGGGCGCCCGCCGTGGGGCTCACGGGGGTGCAGCGGTCCAGCACGAACCGGAGGCTGAACTCCGCGTAGGGGCGCGGGGGCCCTGGCGGCGTGGCGGGAATGACGGTCGGCCTCACCAGGCGCACCGCATGCCGCTCTCGATGGCGTCGAGTGCGCCGCCCGTGACCTCGAGGGTCACGTCCCGCGCGTCCCTGTCGTTGCGAAGCCCGAGGAAGCTCGGCTGGCGCAGGACCCCCGCGTCGGTGAGCTCGTTGTAGCGCACCTGCGCCACCAGCACGGGCCGCACCCAGGCCACCCCGGCCGCGCGCGGCGGATTGGCGATCAGGCGCGAGCCGTCCCACTTCGGCTCGATCGCCCGGCCGGCGAGGTCGGGCGGCAGCGTGCCGGTGGGCGAGGCGAGCATGGGGCTGAGACGCGAGGGGAGGGTGGCCATGGCCCCGATCAACGCACCGCCTGTACTTTCTACCGGTTATCCACACGGCGCGGCGCGCGAGCCGGCGTTGAGCCCCCCGTAGCGGCACTTACGATCGGGGCGGCTGATCGTCCTGCGTAGACTCGTCGCCCGTCCGCGCGACGGCCGATGCCGGCGTGAACTGGCTTGTCACTTTCCCTCCGCACCACGCTTGGCTCTCGCCTCCGGTCCCGTTCCACCCAGCGCATCGCCCCGCATGGGGACGATCTCCCGTGCCCTCGCGAGCGCCCTCGTTTTCGGCGGCGCGCTCGCGCTTGCCGGCCGCGGCACCGCGCTGCACGATCCCACGCTTCCGCTGGTGATTCTCGTGGCCTGGTGGGCGCGCCTGCATGGCCGCGAGGCCGGCGCCGCCAGCGCCGCGGGCGCGGTGCTCGTGGTGCTCGCGGCCCTCG
>JAQBPZ010000071.1 GCA_028287225.1 Gemmatimonadota bacterium | reverse complement strand
GCAACGCCGGGCGACAGTGCGCGCGGCCCGCGACGGAAGGACCGGCTGTACGTGTGGCGCGCGCCGTTCGATTCGGCCTCCGCGCGCCCCATCGTGGAGAGCGACAACCGCATGGCGGGCTTCGTCTTCACGACGGACGGGCGGTGGGTGCTGCTGAGCGAGAGCGCGAGCGGCGTTGCCCACACGTTCGCCGTGTCGCTCGCCGATCCGACGATCCGGAAGGACATCTTCCGGGCCCGAGGGGCGCAGGTGGGGTTCGGCGGCGGCCAGGGTGGCGGTGGCGGCGCACGCGGCGGACCGGCCGACGACGGGTTCTACACGAACCCCGGGAGCGTGGTCACGCGGCAGGTGGGCGGCTCGCCCGCGGCCGTGGTGAGCACCGATGGCCGCAGCGTGTACCTGGAGGGGGTGCGCTACGACCGCAGCCCGCAGCTCACGGCGCCGCGCAGCTTCGTCGATCGGGTGGAGCTCGCGAGCGGGGCAAAGACGCGCCTGTTCGAGAGCGACACGGCGGTGTTCGAGAGCGGGCTCGTGGCGCTCGACGACGACTACGCACGGATGGTGGTGACGCGCGAGACCGAGACCACGGTGCCCGACCAGTGGGTGCGCGACCGCGCGACGGGAAAGCTGGTGCGCCTGACGGAGAACCGCGACGTGACCGCGGAGGTGACGCGCCTGCCGCGCAAGCAGATCCAGGTGACGCGCGCCGACGGCTACAAGTTCTGGGTGAACGTGACGCTGCCGGCCGGCTATCGAGAGGGCAGCCGGCTGCCGGCGCTCTTCTGGTTCTATCCGTACGAGTACACGGACCAGGAAGGGTACGACCGCACGCGCCGCACCATGAACAAGCACAAGTTCCCGGTGGCGGGCCCGCGCTCCATGGAGATCATGGCGACGCAGGGGTACGCCGTGGTGCAGCCGGACCTGCCGATCTTCGGCAGCGCGGGACGCATGAACGACAACTACGTGCCGGACCTGCGCAACGGGCTCGCGGCCGTGATCGACGAGCTGGACCGGCAGGGGATCATCGATCGCCAGCGGCTCGGCATCGGCGGCCATTCGTACGGGGCGTTCAGCACGGTGAACGCGATGGTGAACGTGCCGTACTTCAAGGCAGGCATCGCGGGCGATGGCAACTACAACCGGACGCTCACGCCGAACGGCTTCCAGAGCGAGCGGCGCGACCTCTGGGAGGCGCGGGACACCTATCTCCAGATGTCGCCCTTCCTGAATGCCGACCGGCTCCAGGGGGCGCTGCTGATGTACCACTCCCTGGAGGACCAGAACACGGGCACGGACCCGTCCAACTCGATCCGCCTGCTGCACGCGCTGCAGGGGATGGGGAAGACGGCGTCGCTCTACATGTACCCGTACGAGGACCACGGGCCGGCGATCCAGGAGACGCTGCTGGACCAGTGGGGCCGCTGGGTGGCGTGGCTGGACCTGTACGTGAAGAACGCGAAGCCGCCGGCGGCGAGCACGACGGCGATGGTGCCCTGACGGCAAGGGCGTTCGCGGTCGGCGGTTGGCGGTGCGCGGTGGGGCGTCGGGACGCTTCTACCGCTCACCGCTCACCGCAAACGCCTCTGCAGTGCTGCCGGTTCGGTCCTTGCACCGACGAACCGGCTACCGTCACCCACCATTCTGCCCGAACGAGAACGAACGCCATGAAAGTGATCATCCCCCTGGCCGGCAAGGGCACGCGGCTGCGTCCGCATACGCACCTCGTCCCGAAGCCGATGCTCAAGATCGCCGGCAAGCCGGTGATGGACTACATCCTCGAGGATCTCCGGAAGCTCGGCGGCATCGACGAGGTGGTGTACGTGACCGGGCACCTGAAGGAGAAGGTGGAGGAGCACGCCCGCGCCACCTTTCCGGACTTCAAGGCCTCGTTCGTGGAGCAGAAGGTCCAGGACGGCACGGCGGGGGCGGTGAAGCTCGCGCAGCGCTTCGTCGGCAACGACCCGGTGCTGATCATCTTCGTCGACACGATCTTCGAGACGGACCTGTCGGTGATCAAGACGACTGACGCCGACGGGATCATCTGGGTGAAGGAGGTGGAGGACTACCAGCGCTTCGGCGTGGTGGTGACCGACAAGGACGGCAACATGACGCAGATCATCGAGAAGCCGTCCACCCCGATCTCGAAGCGCGCGAACATCGGGCTCTACTACATCAGGAACACGAAGCTGCTGTTCGAGGGGATCGATCACACCTGTGCCCAGCCGCAGCACAAGGGCGAGTGGTACCTGACCGACGCCTTCCAGTACATGATCGACCACGGCGCGAAGATCAAGGTGATCGACGTGGAGGGGTGGTACGACGCGGGCAAGCTCGACACGCTGCTCGAGACCAACGAGACGGTGCTCACGAAGCTCGGCGGCGCGCGCCGGCCGAAGACGGTGCCGGCCGGTGTGACGATCAACGACCCGGTCTACATCGAGGACGACGTCACGCTGAAGAACGCGACGATCGGCCCCAACGTGTCGATCGGGGCGGGCAGCACGATCGACGGCTCCACGCTGAGCCACACGATCATCGGGAAGAAGAGCAGGGTCACCGGCGCCACCCTCAAGAACTCCCTCGTGGGCGACGACGTGACCATCGAGGGACTGACCGGCGAGCTCACGGTCAGCGACCACTCGGAGATCCGCGCGGGCCGTTAATCGAGGTGGGCGAGGCTCGCCGTGCCCACCAGCACGGTGAGCGCTCGCGCGACGCCGAGGGGCCCGTTCGTGTTGTCGTACCACTCCGCGGGCGTGTGCACGCCGCCGCCGCGCCCGCCGGCGCCGATCGCGATGGCGGGGATGCCGAGGCTGATCGGGACATTCGCGTCGGTGGACGCGAGCGCGAGCTCCGGCGTCCGCCCGATCGCTCGCGTCGCCGCCTCCGCGCACTGCACCAGGGGATCGTCGGCGGGCAGCTCGCCACAGGGCCGGTCCCCGATGGTCGTGATGGTCACGGTGAGCGGCGCCGTTGACCGCGAGCGGCGAAGGTTCTCGTCCCGCACCGCGGCGCGCACCACGAGCTCGATCTCCCCGGCGCATCGCTGGAGCACGTCACCTGACGAGCTGCGCAGGTCCACCTCCAGCCACGCTTCGTCCGGGATGGTGTTCACGCTGATGCCGCCGCCGATCCGACAGACGGACAGCGTGGTGCGCGGCGTGCGCGGCAGCGGGAGCACGGCCAGCCGCGCGGCGGTCGCGCCGGCGGCATGCACCGGGTTCGGCAGCCCGAAGGCCGACCAGCTATGGCCGCCCGCGGCGTTGAAGGTCACGCGATAGCGCCGCGAGCCGAGCGCCCGGTTCACGATGCGGTCGTCGCCGGCACCGTCGAGCGCGATGCAGGCGGCGGGCGGCGTGGCGAGTCCGGCGAAGAGATGCTTCGCGCCGCGGAGGTCGCCGGCGCCCTCCTCGCCGACCGTCGCCGCGAACATGATCGGGCGACGCGTGCGCAGCCGCTGCCCGTCGATGGTTTCGGCGAGGGCCAGCATCGCCGCGAGCCCGCGCGAATTGTCCACGATGCCGGGGCCCGCCAGGACGTCGCCCTCTCGGGCCACCCCCACCGCCGTGCCGGTGGGGAAAACGGTATCGAGATGCGCGCAGACGAGCACCGGGGCCTCGTCCGTGTCGCCGGCCCGGGTTCCCACGACGTTTCCCACCTCGTCGGTGCGGACGTCGCGAAGCCCCAGCTCGTGGAATCGCGCGCACACCATGGCACCGCGCCGCTCCTCCGCGCCGGTCGGCGAGGGGATCTCGGAGAGGGCGATCTGGCTCGCGAGGAGCCGAGCATCGCCCGCGAGCAGCCGCGCCCGTGCGGGCGCCAGCCGGGCAAAGAGGTCGGGGGACGCCGGCATCCGCGTCACGACACGTCGTGCGTGCACATGCGTTATCTATGGCGGGCGGACCGTGCCTGACGCAAGCTCCCGACGCCGCCAGAGCCGGCGATGTGCCGGGGCGCCGCCCTCCACCTCCTCTCACGCGATGCGCGACGACACACGGCCAGCACTGGGACGAAACGTCCTGGCCCTCTCGGCGGTGAGCTTTCTGACGGACGTGTCGAGCGAGATGATCTATCCGCTCCTTCCCGTCTTCCTCACCACGGTGCTGGGCGCGAACGCGAGCTTCATCGGCGCCATCGAGGGCGCGGCGGAGTCCACCGCGGCGCTGCTGAAGCTGGCGAGCGGATGGTGGTCCGACCGCGTGCGGCGCCGGAAGCCGCTCGTGGTCGCCGGCTACGGGATCGCGACGCTGATGCGCCCCCTGGTCGCGATCGCCGGCAGCGCATCGCAGGTGCTGATGATCCGGGTCGCCGACCGGGTGGGAAAGGGAATCCGCAACGCGCCACGCGATGCGCTCATCGCCGAGTCGGTTGATCCCGGCATCCGCGGCCGCGCGTTCGGCTTTCACCGAGCCGCCGACCATGCGGGCGGCGTGCTTGGCCCACTCATCGCCTTCGCGCTACTCTCCCTGCACCTCGCCGGCCTGCGCACGGTATTCTGGCTTGCCGCCATACCCGGCGTGCTCTCATTCGTGGTGCTCCTCGTGTTCGTGCGGGACGTCCCGAGGGCGGCCCGTGCCGCACCGAGCACCACGCCCGACCTCAGCCTGCCGCTGGGACCGCAGTTCTGGCGCGTGCTCGGCGTGCTGTTCGTATTCACGCTGGGCAACTCGACCGACGCATTCCTCCTGTTGCGCGCGACGCAGCTCGGCGTGCCGGTCGCCATGGCGCCGGTCCTGTGGGCGGCGCTGCACGTCGTGAAGTCCGCGTCGAGCACGCCGGGCGGCAGCCTGTCGGACCGCGTGGGGCGCCGGCCGACGCTCATCGCCGGCTGGGTCCTCTACGCCGCGGTGTACCTCGGCTTCGCGATGGCCGGCACCGCGTGGCAGGCGTGGGCGCTGTTCGGGGTGTACGGCATCTACTTCGGGCTCACCGAGGGTGCCGAGCGCGCCTTCATCGCCGACCTGGTCGGGGCGGAGCGTCGCGGCACCGCATTCGGGTGGTACAACCTCGCCATCGGGCTCGGCGCCCTGCCCGCGTCGATCCTGTTCGGGGTGGTGTGGGACCGCGTCGGGGCCCCTGCGGCGTTCGCCATGGGTGCGACGCTGGCACTCGTGGCCGCGGCGGGTCTGCTGGCCGTGAGAATCTCCTCGGCATCAACGGCGGAGGAGACTGCATCGAAGTGATGCGACGGATGTGAACCGATGAGAGCGTACCGGTGGTCGAGTGGGTGATACGGCGCCGGGATGTCTGGCGGCGCGGCGTTGGAGCGCTGCACGGTACCGGCAGATTCGCGCAGCGGTAAGTCGCTGGCTCGCCAGCGACCCTCATCAGGCCACTTCGGTGCTCGCCACGCCCCTTCCCGAACATCCCCGCCCGGGTGGCGCAGACTCTCGCGCCGGAACGATGTTCTCCGTGAGAAGGCGAAAGAATCGATGCCGCGGCCGTGGATCGGCAAGGGTCAGCAGCAGCGCGAGCCGGGCCGGTCGTACCGGCGCGACAGCGCGTCGCTCGCGAAGGCGGCCTCGTCGAGCGGGGGCGCGCCGGGGTGGCACGCCCGCATGTGCGAGAGGTACGCCTGGTAGTCCGGCACCCCCAGCACGCGCCGCAGCACGGCTGCGACCCGCCCGACGATGGCCCACACCTCAGCGCCCTCCGGCTGGTGAACGCGCGATCGAGCGCTCGAACAGCTCGAAGATCCGCGTGTACTCGTCGGTCCACGACGAGGGGCGCACGAATCCGTGGTCTTCCACCGGGTACGACGCGAGCCACCAGTCGGTCTTCCCGAGCTCGATCAGGCGCTGCTCGAGCCGCACGATGTCCTGGTAATGCACGTTCTGGTCGACCATGCCGTGCGCCATGAGCAGCGGGCTTTTCAGGCCGCTGGCGAAATAGATGGGCGACGACCGACGGTAGGCCAGGGTGTCGTCCTGCGGGCGGTTGAGGATGGCCGACGTGTAGCCCTCGTTGTAGTGCGCCCAGTCGGTGACGGAGCGCAGCGCCGCGCCGGCACCGAAGTACGGCTGCGCGGTGAACAACGCCATCAGCGTGATGAAGCCACCGTAGCTGCCGCCGTAGATGCCGACGCGCGACCCGGGAATTCCCTGCGTCGCGGTGAGCCAGCGCGAGGCGTCGACCTGGTCCTGCAAGTCGCGCCCGCCCATCCAGCGATAGATGGCGGTGCGCCAGTCGCGGCCGTAGCCCGCCGAGGCGCGATAATCCAGGTCGAGAACGACATAGCCATGCCGCGCCAGGAACTGGTTGAACAGGTATTCGCGTGGATACTCCGACCAGAAGTTGCCGACGTTGTGCAGGTAGCCGGCGCCGTGCACGAAGATCACGGCGGCCCCGTTGGGCTGCGCCCCCATGTCCTGCGGTCGGTAGATGTGCGCGGGGACCTTGAGCCCGTCCGACGCGGGAATCTCCACGATCGCCGGCGCGAGCCACGAGGCGGTGAGAAACTCGGCGCTCGGCGACGTGGTCAGCCGAGCAGCGGTCGCTCCCGCGGCGTTCGCGACGAGGTACAGGTCAGGCGGCCGGTTGACGAAGGAATGCACGTCGGCCAGCCAGCGCCCATCGGGCGAGGGGACGACGGCGTGGCGGCCGGACTCGCTCGTCACACGCGTGCGCGCGCCGCCCGAGACCGGCATGCGATACACCTGCTCCTCGAAGGGGGAGAGCTCGCTGGTGGTGAGGAAGAACTCATGTTCGTCGGGGGTGAGCGCGACGTCGAGCACCTCCCACTTTCCCTGGGTAAGCGGCCGCGCCGGGCCACCGGCCGCCGCGGCCGAATAGAGCTGCGCATAGCCACTCGCCTCGGAGACGAACCAGAGGCGGCGCCCCTGGTCGTACCAGCCGGCGCACGCGGAGCAGGGACCGCCGACCCACGCCGTGTCGCGTACGGTCTCCACGGCCTGCGCTGCCGGCGACGCGTCGCCGACGGTGACGAGCTGACGCGACTTGTGATCGCCCGGGAAGAGGAACAGCGCCGCGCGCGAACCGTCCGCGTTCCAGCCGGCGATGGCGACCTGGCCGCTGGCGCTGTCACCGAACAGCTTCATCGGTGTCGGCCGACCCGACGGCAGGCTCACGTACAGGATTCGCTGGCGCGACACCACGTCACCGACCTTCGTACGCGGTCGGAGATTCTCGACGTAGCCGCTGGTGGTGACGAACTGGGGCACCTCGGCCTGTCGCGCGGCGGCATCCCGCTGCCCCACGCTGACCAGCGCGGCGCGCCCGCTCGGCGACACGTCGATCGACGTCACCCGTTCCGTCGGCGCGATGTAGATGGTCTGCAGCCCAGCGGCCTCGCGGGCGCGCCGCTCGGCCCGCGTGACGCTGTCGGTGGCGACGCGATCGCGAATCGCGTCGAACAGCTCACGCTGCTGCGCCTCCAGCCGGCCGCGCTGACCGGTGGCACGCGCCGAGTCCACGGGAGCGGGTCCGACGCGGATGTCCGTGACCTGGCGCACGGCACCGTCGGCGATCGTGACTCCGTACGCGTTTCCTTCGCGCGTGAAGTACACCGTGCGGCCGTCGGCGGACCATGATGGATTGGATTCCGCGGCGACGGTCTGCGTGAGGCGCTGGGGCGGGCCGCCCGCGAGTCGCACCAGGTAGATGTCCCCGTTCGCCGCCACGACGCGCGTCGTCCGGTCGGGGGAGAGCGGACCATCGGCGACGAGTGGCGCCAGGGAGTCGGCCTGCGCCGCGGTGAGCCGCTCGGGCCGCGCGCCGGCGGAGGCGCGGACCCGGTAGGGGTGCAGCGGCTCGCGCCAGTCAGTGCCCGGAGGGTTCCAGTCGAAGTGGATCCATCGCCCATCGGCGGTCCAGCGCACCCTGCCCGGCGTACGACCGTAGAGCTCGGGGCCGCGCATGATGTTGCGGATGGAGAAGTCGAAGCCACCGAGCTGCGCGGGGGCGGTCGGCGCCTGGGCGGGCAGCGCGAGGGGGGCGAGCAGGAGCGCGGTGAAAACGGCGGAACGCGGCATGACGGGAAGGGATGGCATGGGTGCGGTCAGTCGCCCGCCGCGAAGGAGTGCGCCGTGGCCGGCACCTCCGTGGAGTGGATCGTGCTGCGACGCTGGAGGATTGCCCACCACTCGCGCGCGCTCGCGGCGATCACCACGAGCACCGCGGCCAGGAAGAACGCGGCGACGGCCGCGTCGAGGTAGTCGTTGAAGATCATGCGGCCGAGGTCGGCCGCGGACTTCACTCCAGGTGGCAGCGTACCCGCCGCCCGCGCCGCCTCGAGCGACCGGGCGTGCGCGATGAAGCCGAGCTTGCGGTCCGGCGACATGATCTTCTGCCACCCCGCGGTCATCGTCACCATCGTGATGAACGCGAGCGGCGCGAGCGTCACGAGGGCGTACCGCGCGTGCGCGCGGCGGAGGATCACCGTGGTGCCCACGCAGAGCGCGACGGCGGCCAGCAGCTGGTTGGAGATGCCGAAGAGGGGCCAGAGCGAGTTGATGCCGCCGAGCGGATCGCTGACGCCCTGCCAGAGGAAGTGGCCCCACATCGCCACGAAGAGCGCGCTCGACATGAGCACCGCCGGCGTCCATGCCGATCGTCCGAAGGGCGCCCAGACGTGTCGTCCGAGATCCTGCAGCATGAAGCGTCCCACGCGCGTGCCGGCGTCGAGCGTCGTGAGGATGAAGAGCGCCTCGAACATGATGGCGAAGTGGTACCAGAGGGCCATCGCCCCCGAGCCGCCGAGCAGGCGCGAGAAGATGTGCGCCATGCCGACGGCCAGGCTGGGCGCGCCGCCGGTGCGCGACAGGAGCGACGCCTCCCCCACCTGGCGCGCGAGCGCATCGAGCTCGGCGGGGGAGACCACGAATCCCCACGCCGCGATCGCGGCGGCGGCACTCTGCGTCGTGCCGCCGAGCGCGGAGGCCGGCGCGTTGATGGCGAAGTACACCCCCGGGGTGAGCGCGCACGCCGCGATGAGCGCCATGACCGCCACGAACGACTCCACCAGCATCGCGCCGTAGCCCACGAGCCGGGCGTCGCTCTCCCGGTCCAGCAGCTTGGGAGTGGTGCCGGAGGCGATCAGCGCATGGAAGCCGCTGATGGACCCGCAGGCGATGGTGATTGATTGGGGCAAAAGGGGAATTGGAAAGTTCACTCTCGAACTACGCAATCCAACCCGTGGCGAAGCGGCCCGCAGGAGACGAAACATCCCACTGGCACCGACCCATATCCGTCGTCGGGGA
>JAQBPZ010000069.1 GCA_028287225.1 Gemmatimonadota bacterium | reverse complement strand
GCCCCCGCGGCGCACGCGCCCCGCAGCATCGCGGTCGTCCGCTCGGCGGCCCCCGCGGGGCCCCTGCGCACCCGCCATCTCGTCGTGGTCGACGCCGGCCATGGGGGCCCGGACGCCGGCATGCGCGGGCCGATCGGCGGCGGGCCCCAGGTGGCGGAGAAGAACATCACGCTCAACGTCGCGCGACTCGTCGGCACCGCCCTCGGCCACCGCGGCATCGACGTGAAGTACACGCGCACCACCGACACGCTCATCGCGCTGTCGGACCGCGGACGCATCGCGAACGAGGCCCACGCCGACCTGTTCGTGAGCATCCACGTGAATGCCGCGAATCCCGGGTGGAAGGACCCCGGTGCGGCGCGCGGCTTCGAGACCTACTTCCTGGCCGAAGCCAAGACCGAGGACGCGCGGCGCGTGGAGCAGATGGAGAACGAGGTGGTGCGCTTCGAGAACGCGTCCACGGCGCGCAACGGCGACCCGCTGCGCGCCATCCTCAACGACATGGCCCAGAACGAGCACCTGCGCGAGGCCAACGAGCTTGCCGAGCTGATCCAGCGCCGCGTGGGGCAGGTGCACCCCGGCCCGAGCCGCGGCGTGAAGCAGGCCGGGTTCCGCGTGCTGGTCACCGCATTCATGCCCGCCGTGCTCGTGGAGATCGGCTTCGGCACCAATCCGGACGAGGCCGCGTACATGACGGACCCCAGGCGCATGAACGAGCTGTCGGCGGCGATCTCGGATGGCGTCGTCGAGTACCTGAAGCGCTACGAGCGCCGCGTCACCGCCTCGTCCGCCCCCGGCCGCGCGGTGCTCGGCGCCACGCTGGCCAGGCAGTGAGGGTGTCGGCAGACCTCCTGCGCACGCGGGTCGCCGGCCTCGATTTCCAGAACCCGATCGTCCTGGCCGCCGGCACCGCCGCGTACGGCCGCGAGCTCGCGGAAGTCGTGGACCTCACCCGCCTCGGCGGGCTCGTCACCAAGGCGGTGAGCCCGCAGCCGCGCGCCGGTGCCCCGGCGCCGCGGGTCGCGGAGTTCGACGGCGGGATGATCAACGCCATCGGGCTCGCCAATCCCGGCGTCGACGCCGTGATAAGCGAGCACCTGCCATGGCTGGCCACCGCCCTGCCGGCCACGCGGAAGCTGGCGAACATCGTGGGCTTCGCGGTCCACGAGTTCGCCGAGGTCGTGGCGCGGCTCGAGGCGGCGCTGGGGGCGTCGGCCGCCGGCGCCATTGACGGCTTCGAGCTGAACGTGAGCTGCCCCAACGTGAAGGCGGGGGGGATGGAGTTCGGCGCCGACCCGGCCGCCCTTGCCGAGGTGGTGCGCCGCACGCGCGCCGCGACGCAGCGGCCCCTGTTCGTGAAGCTGTCGCCCACGCTGCCCGACATCGCCGGCAGCGCGCGCATCGCGGTGGAGGCGGGCGCGGACGCCCTGACCCTCGTGAACACCCTCCCCGGGCTCGTGATCGACGTGGGAAGCCGCCGGTCTGCGCTCGGCTTCGGCACCGGCGGGGTCAGCGGCACCGCCCTGCTGCCCGTCGGCGTGCTGGCCACCTGGAAGGTGCGCCGCGCCGTCCAGGTGCCCCTCATGGGCATCGGGGGCGTGGCGTCGGCCGCCGATGCGCTCCAGTACCTCGTGGCCGGCGCGAGCCTCGTGGGAATGGGCACGGCCATGCTGCGCGACCCGCGGGCGCCGGAGCGCGTCGTGGCGGGCCTGGCGCGCTGGTGCGCGCAACAGGGAGTGGCCCGCCTCGGGGACGTCGTGGGCACCCTCCGGATGCCCGCATGAGCGACGTCCGGCGGGCGGTGCCCATCGTGGCGCTCGACGTGGGCAGCCGTGCGGATGCCCTGGCGCTGGCGCGGCGGCTGGGGGGCAGGTGCCGGTTCTTCAAGGTGGGCAGCGAGCTGTTCACGTCCGCGGGACCCGATGTGGTCCGGGCGCTGCGCGGGGAGCTCGACGCCGACGTCTTCCTCGACCTCAAGTTCAACGACATTCCCAACACCGTGGCCGGGGCCGTCCGCAGTGCAGCGGCGCTCGGGGCCCGTCTGGTGACGGTGCACGCGTCGGGGGGGCGGCGGATGCTGGAGGCGGCCGAGGGCGCCTGGCGGGACGCGCGTGGAGACGCGGCGGGCGCGGGCGGGCTGCTGGCCGTGACGGTGCTGACGTCGTTCGACGCGGAGGGGCTGGGGGCCGCGTGGGGGCGGCGGGACGTGGTGGTGGAGCGGGAGGTGGTGCGGCTGGCGGGAGATGCGGCCGAGGCCGGCCTGCACGGCGTGGTCTGCAGCGGTGCGGAGGCGGCGGCGGTGCGCGGGGCGCATGGCGACCGGCTGGCCATGCTCGTGCCGGGCATCCGGCTGGCGGGCGGGGCCGCGCACGACCAGCGGCGTGTGATGACGCCCGCCGCGGCGCAGGCGGCGGGTGCGCGCTATCTCATCCTGGGCCGCGCGGTGACCGCGGCGGAAGACCCGGCGGCCGCGATGGAGCGGGTGATGGCCGAGCTCGGCTAGTTCAGGCTGGCATCTGGGTGGCAGCCGGGTGTGCTGTCCAGAGCACGCGAATTTCGTGAATGCATGCACGGCGCCCGGCGGGAATACCGCATCAGGTCGGTTGACCACCCTCCGTCCAGGCATTCGCGAGGATCGCCGTTGAGCGTTCGCGGAGAATCGCGCACACGCCGAGCGTCGGGCGACTGTCGGGACCGGGCCGTGCCCGGCGCATTCGGCGGACCCGGTCTGAGGATTTCAGGGGATGCCGGGCGCCCGGGCCGCGATTGGCGTGGGCGTTCCCTTGAACTCGCCGTATGTGATGGGGTTGCGAGAACTTACCGCCCCCATTATTCTACGTGACTCGACCGGAAAATCTCACGTTTTTGCACTGATGGGTGTCCCGTGAAAGTTCGTAGCAGCGTGAAGCCGATTTGCGAGCACTGCAAGGTGGTGAAGCGCTACGGCGTGATTCGCATCATCTGCAAGCGCAATCCGAAGCATAAGCAGCGTCAGGGCTAACCGATAATGGCTCGTATTTCTGGCATCGATCTCCCCCGCGACAAGAAGGTCGAGATCGGATTGACCTACATCTTCGGGATCGGACGTTCGTCCGCTCTGGAGATCATGGAGAAGGCGGGGATCGACGCGAACCAGCGGGTCCGCGATCTCACCGACGCCGACGTGAACAAGCTCCGTCAGGTGATCGAGAAGGAGTACCGGGTGGAGGGCGCGCTGCGCACCGAGGTCGCGATGAACATCAAGCGGCTGATGGACATCGGTTCGTACCGCGGGACCCGTCACCGTCGTGGGCTGCCCGTTCGTGGCCAGCGTACGCACACCAATGCGCGCACCAAGAAGGGTCCGCGTCGCGCGATTGCCGGAAAGAAGAAGGTAACCAAGTAAATCATGGCGACAGGCAAGAAGACCAAGAAGGTTGTCGAGGCGGAGGGCGTCGCCCACGTCAACGCGACCTTCAACAACACGACCGTCACGATCACCGACCCCCGTGGCAACACGATCGCCTGGGGCTCGAGTGGCAAGGCCGGTTTCAAGGGTTCCAAGAAGAGCACGCCGTTCGCCGCCACGGTGGCGAGCGAGCAGGCGGCGCGCGAGGCGCTGACGGCTGGCGTGAAGCGTGTGCACGTGCGCGTGCAGGGCCCCGGCAGCGGTCGCGAGTCGGCCATCCAGGCGCTCGCCGCGGCGGGGCTCCAGGTGAAGTCGATCAAGGACGTGACGCCGATCCCGCACAACGGCTGCCGTCCCCCGAAGCGTCGGAGAGTCTGAGATGGGTCGCTACACAGGTCCGAGCTGCCGTCAGTGCCGCCGCGAGGGAACCAAGCTGTTCCTCAAGGCGACGAAGTGCTTCACCGAGAAGTGCCCCGTCGAGCGTCGTCCGTACGCCCCGGGGCAGCACGGTCAGGCCACGGCCCGCCGCCGCAAGGCGTCGGAGTTCTCCAAGCAGCTTCGCGAGAAGCAGAAGATCAAGCGCATCTACGGCGTGAGCGAGAAGCAGTTCCGCAACACGTTCGAGAAGGTGAGCGCGCAGCCCGGCCTCCGCGGCCACAACCTGCTCGCCGCCCTCGAGACGCGCCTCGACAACGTCGTGTACCGCATGGGCTTCGCCGGCAGCCGCAAGGCCGCGCGCCAGCTCATCCGTCACCGGCACGTCGAAGTCAACCAGAAGGGCGTCGACATCCCGAGCTACCATGTGCAGCCGGGCATGGAAGTCCGCATGCGGGTGAAGTCGCGCGAGCAGGTCTCCGTGCTCACGGCGATGGATCAGTCGTCGCGCGGCGCGCCGCTCTCCTGGATCGCGGTCGACAAGTCCACGTTCAGCGGCCGCGTGCTCGAGAAGCCCGCCCGCACGAGCATCCCGATCGCGGCGCAGGAACAGCTGGTCGTCGAGCTGTACAGCAAGTAGCACGCAGGACCGTTCGACCGTAGGACGGTAGGACCGGAACAGCGTTCTCGGGCTTGCCCGGGCTGGCTGACGACGGTCTCACCGTCCTACTGTCCTACGGTGGTTGGTCGGGGCCCAGACCCCTCTACGAGTCTGCCGCGCGTCTGGGGCGAGGCAGAGCGTTTCCGCGCCGGACGCCCGGTTCCGCCGGAATGACCCAGTAACTCAACGGTATCCATGGCTTCCACGATCGATCTCAGAGGGCTCGTCCGTCCGCAGCTGGTCGAAGCGACCAAGCGCGAGGACAACCTCAACGTCGCCGAGTTCCGCCTCCAGCCGCTGGAGCGGGGCTTCGGCCACACGCTCGGCAACGCGATGCGCCGCATGCTGCTCTCGTCGCTGCGCGGCGCGGCCGTGTGGGGCGTCCGCATCGACGGCGTCGTCCACGAGCACCAGACGATCCCCGGTGTGGTCGAGGACGTGCACCAGATCATCGGCAACCTCAAGACGCTCACGCTGACCCTGGCGGACGACGTCGAGACCGCCGTGCTGCGCATCCAGAAGACCGAAGCGGGCGCCGTCGTCGCCGGCGACGTGTCCTCGGTGAGCGGCGTCCGGATCGTGGATCCCGCGCACCACATCCTGACCCTGCAGGACGACCGCGACCTGAACATCGAGCTCTACGTCAACAAGGGCCGCGGCTACATCGAGTCCGACCAGCACCCGCTCGACCGCGGCCTGCCCGTCGACCTCGTCCGCATCGACTCCATCTACAACCCGGTGCGCCGCGCCAACTTCTCGGTGGCCGAGACGCGCGTCGGCCAGCGCACGGACTACGACCGCCTCACGCTGACGGTCGAGACCAACGGCACCATCTCGCCCGAGGAGGCGGTCAGCTACGCGGCCGCCCTCGCGCAGACGCATTTCCAGTACTTCGTGGAGTTCGGCTCCCACAGCTCGGCCCCGCTCGGCGGCGGCGCGGGCGACGGCGCCGGCACGGACGGGGCCCGGATGCAGGGGCTCCTCAAGACCCCGATCGACGATCTCGAGCTGTCGGTGCGGTCGGTCAACTCGCTCAAGAACTCCAACATCCGGAGCTTGGGCGACCTGGTTCGCCAGACGGAGAGCCAGATCCTGCAGGTCAAGAACTTCGGCAAGAAGTCGCTCCAGGAGATCGCCGATCTCCTCGAGCGCGAAGGTTTGAATTTCGGAATGCGGTTCGAGGAGAACGGTGAAGGCGTCCGCGTGCTCGATTGGGGCACGCCGCCGAGCCAGGCTGCCGCCGCGGCCCCTGACGACGAAGAGGAGTAGACAGCCATGCGTCACCGGAAGGCAGGACGGCAGCTGCGCCGCACGAGCGAGCAGAAGCTCGCGCTGATGCGCAACCTCGCCACCTCGCTCATCGAGAGCGAGTCGATCGAGACGACCGAGGCGAAGGCGAAGGAGCTGCGCCCGTTCATCGAGAAGCTGATCACCAAGGCCCGCGCGGGCACGCTGCACGCCCGCCGGCTCGCCGTGCGCCACATCCACAAGCGTGAGGCCGCGGACAAGCTGTTCCAGGAGCTCGGCCCCCGCTTCGCGGCGCGGCCCGGCGGCTACACGCGCATCCTGAAGACCAGTCACCGCAAGGGTGACGGCGCAGAGATGGCGATCATCCAGTTCGTCGGGGAGTAACGGTCATGGCCATCCAGCGCAACCGCTGCTTTCACTGCGACAAGGGTGTCGCGTTCGGCAACAACGTGTCCCACGCGAACAACAAGACGCGTCGCTCGTGGAAGCCGAACCTCCAGGTCGTCCGCACGCTGATCGACGGCAAGATCACGAAGGTGAAGGTCTGCACCCGCTGCCTCAACGCGGGCAAGGTGCCCCGCGCGCCGCGCGGCGTTCAGGTGGCGTGACGGCCCGCTGTACCGTTCCGTGCACCAAAGGGAGCTCTCTGTGGAGCTCCCTTTTTGCTGACTCGCCCCAGCCGTCTCACCCTGGTCTCCACCGACAAGAGGAATGCGTACCGCACTGATCACGGGCATCACCGGGCAGGATGGCTCCTACCTCGCCGAGTTCCTGCTCGAGAAGGGCTACCGCGTCGTCGGCGTCGTGCGTCGCAGCTCCACGACCCCCTACGAGCGCATCGCGCATCTCGTGGACCGCATGGAGCTCGTCTCGGCCGACCTCCTGGACCAGTCGTCCCTCACCGACGTCGTCCATGACCTCCAGCCCGACGAGATCTACAACCTCGCCGCGCAGAGCTTCGTGCAGACGTCGTGGACCCAGCCCGTGCTCACCGGCGAGTTCACCGCCCTCGGCGTGACGCGGATGCTCGAGGCGATGAAGCGCGCGGCCCCGAAGGCGCGCTTCTACCAGGCCAGCTCCAGCGAGATGTTCGGCAAGGTGCAGGAAGTCCCCCAGCGCGAGGAGACACCGTTCTACCCGCGGAGCCCGTACGGCGTCGCCAAGGTCTACGGGCACTGGATCACGGTGAACTACCGCGAGAGCTTCGGCCTCTACGCCGTCTCGGGCATCCTGTTCAACCACGAGAGCCCGCGCCGCGGTCTGGAGTTCGTCACGCGCAAGGTCACGGACGCCGTGGCGCGCATCAAGCTCGGGCTGGCCACCGAGGTCCGCCTCGGCAACCTGGAGGCCCGGCGCGACTGGGGCTTCGCCGGCGACTACGTGCGCGCCATGTGGCTCATGCTGCAGCAGGACGAGCCCGACGACTACGTGATCTCCACCGGCGAGACCTACTCCGTGCGGCAGCTCTGCGAGCTGGCGTTCGCGCACGCGGGCCTCGACTACCGCGAGTACGTCCGGCACGACACGCGCTACGACCGCCCCGCCGAGGTGGACCTGCTGGTCGGCTCGGCGGCGAAGGCCAAGGCGAAGCTGGGGTGGTGCGCCGAGGTGAACTTCGACGCGCTCGTGCGGATGATGGTGGACGCGGACCTCGAGCGCCACCGCATCATCGGCCGGTGACGACGCGCGCGCTGGTCACCGGCGCCAACGGCTTCGTGGCGCAGTGGGCGATTCGCGCGATGGTGGAGCGCGGCTGGGCGGTGACGGCCGGCGGCGTCGGCGCCGAGTCGACGGCCGGCGTCCTCACGGCCGAGCAGCGCGCCCAGGTGCGCTGGCGCACGATGGACGTCACCCGCCAGGCGGATGTCGCCGAGGCGCTCGACGCCGCCGTGCCCGACGTGGTGCTCCACCTCGCGGCGATCAGCCACGTGCCCGACGCCCTGCGGAACCCGGGCTACGCGTACGAGGTGAACACCGTGGGCACGGTGCGGCTGCTCGCGGAGGTCCGGCGGCAGCGCATCGAGGGCACCGCGGACCCCGTCGTCCTGGTCATCGGGTCGGCGGAGCAGTACGGGCGCCACGAGCTGAACCGGATGCCGCTGCACGAGGAGACCGAGCAGCGGCCGCTGACGCTGTATGCCGCCTCCAAGGTGGCCCAGGAGGTCGCGGCGCTCCAGGCGTTCCGGAGCGACGGCGTGCGCGTCGTCTGCACGCGCAGCTTCAGCCACTCCGGGGTTGGGCACCACGATACATTCCTCCTGCCATCGCTCGTCCGGCGCGCACTCGCGCTGCCGGCCTCCGGCGGCACGCTGACCATCGGCAACGGGGATACGGTGCGCGACTTCCTCCACGTGACCGACGTGGTGAGCGCGTACCTCGCGCTGGCGACGCATGGCAGCACCGGTGAGGCGTACAATGTGTGTTCGGGGCAGGGAGTGAGCGTCCGCGCGCTGGCGAGCGCGGTTCTGTCACGCGTCGGCAAGACGGCCGACGTGGTCACGGAGCCGGCCTTCGCCCGGGCGGTGGACGTCCCGGTCCAGATCGGAAGCAACGAAAAGCTGCGGCGTGCCACGGGGTGGACTCCCCGGCGCGGACGAGACGACATCATCGACGACCTGATTCATGCCGCGACGCGCTGACCTCCATCGTATCCTGCTCATCGGCTCCGGCCCCATCATCATCGGGCAGGCGGCCGAGTTCGACTATTCCGGCACCCAGGCGGCGAAGGCGCTGCGGGAGGAGGGCTACGAGGTGATCCTCGTGAACTCCAACCCGGCGACGATCATGACCGACCCGGAGATGGCCGACCGCACCTACGTGGAGCCGGTCACGCCGGACTTCGTGCGGATGATCATCGAGCGCGAGCGGCCCGACGCGCTGCTGCCCACCATGGGCGGCCAGACGGCGCTCAACGTCGCCATGTCGCTGGCGGCCGACGGGACCCTGGAGAAGTACGGCGTGGAGCTGATCGGCGCCTCGGCGCGCGCCATCGCCATCGCCGAGGACCGCAAGCTGTTCGGCGAGGCCCTCGACCGCCTCGGCCTCAAGGTGGCGAAGGGCGGCATCGCGGACAGCTTCGACGAGGCGATGGCGTTGCTGGAGACCACCGGCTTTCCGGCGATCGTGCGCCCGTCGTTCACGATGGGCGGCACCGGCGGGGGCATCGCCTACAACCGGCAGGAGTTCGAGTCCATCGTGCGGCACGGGCTCCGCGAGAGCCCCACCAGCCAGCTCCTGATCGAGCGCTCGCTCATCGGCTGGAAGGAGTACGAGCTCGAGGTCATGCGCGACCACTACGACAACGTGGTGATCGTGTGCTCCATCGAGAACCTCGACCCCATGGGCGTCCACACGGGCGACTCGATCACCGTGGCGCCGGCGATGACGCTGACGGACCGCGAGTACCAGCACATGCGCGACGCGGCCGTCGACATCATCCGCGAAGTGGGAGTGGACGCGGGCGGGTGCAACATCCAGTTCGCGATCAATCCGCGCGACGGCGAGATGATCGTCATCGAGATGAACCCGCGCGTGTCCCGGTCCTCGGCGCTCGCCTCCAAGGCCACGGGGTATCCCATCGCCCGCATCGGCGCGAAGCTCGCCGTGGGCTACCGGCTCGACGAGATCCCGAACGACATCACGCGGACCACGCCGGCGTCGTTCGAGCCGGTGCTGGACTACGTCGTGGTGAAGGTGCCGCGCTTCGCCTTCGAGAAGTTCGCGAACGCCAGCCCGCTCCTCACCACGCAGATGAAGAGCGTGGGCGAGGCGATGTCCATCGGGCGCACCTTCAAGGAGGCCTTCCAGAAGGCGCTCCGCGCGCTGGAAACGGGACGGCCCGGCTGGACGATCGGCAAGCGGCTCGACGACGACCGGCTCGGCGACGACACCATCGAGACGCTGCGCGGCGCGCTGCGGCAGCCGACCCCGGAGCGCATCTACCAGGTGAAGCGCGGGTTCCTGGCCGGCATGGGCACCGAGGAGCTCCACGAGCTCACCGGCATCGACCCGTTCTTCCTGGGCCAGATGCAGGAGCTCATCGAGGCGGAAGCCGCGTACGTGGCCCTCGGCGAGCCCGATGCCGCCGCGCTCCGGCAGATGAAGCGGCTCGGCTTCTCCGACCGCCAGCTCGCCGACCTGCGCGGCGGCACGGAGACCGACGTGCGCGCGCGGCGCTGGGCACTCGGCGTGCGGCCGGCGTACAAGATGGTGGACACCTGCGCCGGCGAGTTCCCCTCGGCCACGCCGTACCTGTACGGCAGCTACGACGAGGAGAGCGAGGGCGCGCGCAGTGGCCGGAAGTCCGTCGTGATCCTCGGCAGCGGTCCGATTCGCATCGGGCAGGGCGTGGAGTTCGACTACTGCTGCGTGCGCGCCGTCATGGCGCTCCGCGAGCAGGGGTACGAGACGATCATGATCAACTCCAACCCCGAGACGGTCTCCACCGACTTCGACACGGCGGACAAGCTGTACTTCGAGCCGCTCACCCTCGAGGACGTGCTCGAGATCGTGGATCGCGAGCAGCCGATGGGCGTCATCGTGCAGCTTGGCGGGCAGACGCCGCTCAAGCTCACGCGCGGCCTCGAGGCGGCCGGCGTGCGCATCCTGGGGACGTCGCCGGATTCCATTGATGCGGCCGAGGACCGGCGCCGATTCGAGAAGATCGCGCGCGAGGTGGGGTTGACGCAGCCCCCCAGTGGTACCGCGACCAGCGTGGAGGAGGCACTCGAGATCTCGGGTCGCATCGGGTACCCGGTGCTCGTGCGTCCCAGCTATGTCCTCGGTGGGCGCGCCATGCAGATCGTCTATGACGACGACTCGCTGCGCCACTACTTCAACACGGCGGTGCGTGTGTCCGACGAGCGACCCGTGCTCGTGGACAGCTTCCTGGAAGACGCGTTCGAGGCGGATGTGGACGCACTGTCCGACGGGCACCAGGTAGTGATCGGCGGGGTGATGCAGCACATCGAGGACGCCGGCATCCATTCGGGCGACTCGGCCTGCGTCCTCCCCCCGTACCTGATCACCGAGCGCGACCTGCAGACGATGCGCGAGCAGACCGTCGCGATGGCGAAGGCCTTCAAGGTGGTCGGGCTGATCAACGTGCAGTTCGCGGTGAAGGATGGAGTCGTGTACGTGCTCGAGGTGAACCCGCGCGCCAGCCGGACCATCCCGTTCATCTCCAAGGCCATCGGCGTGCCCCTCGCCTCCCACGCCGCCCGCGTGATGTGCGGCGAGACGCTGGCGCAGATCGGGTTCACGAAGGAGATCATCCCGCCCTTCGTGTCCGTGAAGGAAGCGGTGTTCCCCTTCAACAAGTTCGCCGGCACCGATCCCATCCTGGGCCCCGAGATGCGCTCCACGGGCGAGGTGATGGGAATCTCCGATTCGTTCGGGAGCGCCTTCGCCAAGGCACAGCTCGCGGCGTCCAACGGGCTGCCGCTCACGGGGGCCATCCTCGTGACCGTGAACGACAACGACAAGCCTACCGTCACGCCGATCGCGCGCCGCTTCCACGAGATGGGCTTCACCCTGTATGCGACCGGGGGAACGGCGACGTACCTCCGCGCCCGCGGGATCCCGGTCGAGCAGGTCCTCAAGGTGCACGAGGGGCGGCCGAACTGCATGGACATGATCGTCAACGGCGAGGTGCAGCTCCTCGTGAACACGCCGTACGGCAAGCATTCGCAGCGCGACGACTACACGCTCCGCCAGGCGGCCATCCGCCATCGCGTGCCCTACACCACCACGCTCTCGGCGGCCAGCGCGGCGTCCGATGCCATCCTCTCGCTGCGCACCCGCACCCCGGCCGTGCGCTCGCTGCAGGAGTGGCAGAAGGACATCCTGCTCGCCGCCGCGGAGGACGCATGAGCGTCGACCCCACCGCGTTCGTGCACGCGTCGGCCTACGTCGACGAGGGCGCCACGATCGGCGCCGCCACCAAGGTGTGGCACTTCTGCCACGTGCTCGGCGGCGCGGTGATCGGCGCGCGGTGCTCGCTCGGCCAGAACGTCGTCGTGATGAACGGCACGCGGATCGGGAACAACGTCAAGATCCAGAACAACGTCTCCATCTACGAGGGTGTGCAGCTCGAGGATGACGTGTTCTGCGGCCCGTCCATGGTCTTCACCAACGTGCTGAACCCGCGCAGCCACGTGTCGCGCCGGAACGAATATCGCGCGACGCGCGTGGGTCGCGGCGCCACCATCGGCGCGAACGCCACCATCGTGTGCGGCACCACGCTCGGCGAGTATGCCTTCGTGGGCGCGGGGGCGGTGGTGTCGAAGGACGTGCCCGCGTACGCTCTCCTGGTCGGCGTGCCGGCGCGCAGGATCGGCTGGATGTGCCAGTGCGGCGAGCGCTTGCCGGACAGCGGGGCAGGGACCTGCGCCGCCTGCGGCAGCGTCTACGAGCCCGGCGCCGCGGGCACCATCCGCCGCGTCTCGGGTCCTCTTGCGGAGCAACACCAATGACGCCTGCCCCTCTCGCCGGTCCGGTCCGGGTCGCCCTCGTTGGCTGCGGGCGCATCAGCCGCAACCATTTCGACGCGATGGCCAAGGTGGAGGGCCTCCAGCTCGTCGCCGTCGCCGACACCGACCTGCCGCGCGCGCAGGCCGTCGGCACCGAGCAGGGAGTTCCCGCGTTCGGCTCGCTCGACGAGATGCTCGCGCGGGTGCCCTCGGATCTCGTCGTCGTGTGCACGCCCTCGGGGCTCCACCCGCAGCACGGAGCGATCGCCGCGCGCGCCGGCCGGCACGTGCTCACCGAGAAGCCGATGGCCATCTCGCTCGAGGCCGCCGACGAGCTGGTGCACGCGTGCGACGCGGCCGGCGTGCACCTGTTCGTCGTCAAGCAGAACCGCCTCAACCCGCCGATCCAGCTGCTGAAGCGCGCGGTGGACAAGGGGCGCTTCGGCCGCCTCTACATGGCCAACGTCACCGTGCGCTGGACGCGTCCGCAGGAGTACTACGACGCCGAGCCCTGGCGCGGCACGTGGGAGTTCGACGGCGGCGCCTTCATGAACCAGGCTTCGCACTACGTGGACCTGATGCAGTGGCTCGTCGGCCCCGCCGAGAGCGTGATCGCGAAGACCGCGACGCAGGCACGCCGCATCGAGGCCGAGGATTCCGGGGCGGCGGTGATCAAGTTCCGCTCGGGGGCGCTCGGCGTGCTCGAGGTGAGCGTGCTCACCTACCCGCGGAACCTCGAGGGCTCCATCACGCTGCTCGGCGAGCGCGGCTCGGTGAAGATCGGGGGCACGGCGGTCAACAAGGTGGAGCACTGGTCGTTCGCCGAGTACGACGACGACGACAAGCTCGTGGAGTCGTCCAGCACGGCCCCCCCGACGGTGTACGGGTTCGGCCACGAGGGCTACTACCGCAACGTCCTGGCGGTGCTCCGCGGCGAGGCGAAGCCGGAGACCGACGGCCGCGCGGGGCGCAAGTCGCTGGAGCTCATCCTCGGCATCTACGAGTCGGCGCGCACCGGCCGCGAAGTCCCCATCCCGATGCGGACGCGGATCTAGCGATCTCACGCCGTGGGCACGGGAAAATTGACTATACCCGCCGCGACGGCGAAGTTTGAAGCTGCCCACCGTCCTCCGGGATTCCTGCCCGGCGACGCCGCCCGTCCCTTCTCCGCACGCGAATGTCCGTCCCACTGCTCGACCTGAAGGCCCAGCACGCGACGATCCGCGAGGAAGTCGTCGCAGCCGTCATGCGCGTCGTCGACGCCCAGACCTTCATCCTCGGCGACGCGGTCGTCGAGCTGGAGCAGGCGGTCGCGACCCTCTCCAACACGGCCCACGCCATCGGCTGCGCCAACGGGACGGACGCCCTCCTGCTCGCGATGCGCGCGCTGGACGTCGGGCGGGGCGACGAGGTGATCACCACGCCCTTCACCTTCTTCGCGACCGCCGGTACCATCCACAACGTGGGCGCGACCCCGGTCTTCGTCGACATCGAGCCGCGCACCTTCA
>JAQBPZ010000015.1 GCA_028287225.1 Gemmatimonadota bacterium | reverse complement strand
CCGACGGCGTGCCGCAGGCGGAGCGGCTGCTCTCCGACCTGCACACGCTGCTCGACGAGACGCCGGTGGCGCTGTACCCGCCGCGCGAGGGGTTCGGCGAGGTGGAGCCGCACGTGGAGGTGGCCGGGGAGCGCGTGGAGACGCTCGAGCGGTTGAGCCGCGGCGAGATCCGCGTGCTGCTCACCACGCCGCGCGCGCTGCTGGAGCGCACGCGGCTGCCCGGCGCGCTCGCCGACCTGCGCATCGAGCTGCGCAAGGGCGACGTCCGCCGCCCGCGCGAGCTCGCCGAGCACCTCGAGCGCATCGGCTTCGAGCGCGTGCCCATGGTGGAGGACGTCGCGCAGTTCTCGCTGCGCGGCGGCATCCTGGACGTCTATTCCTTCGGCATGACGGACCCGGTGCGCCTGGAGTTCTGGGGCGACGAGGTCGTGGACCTGCGCCACTTCGAGCTCTCGTCGCAGCGGTCCACCCGGGTGGCCGACCTGGCGATCGTCCTTCCCGTGGACGGGCAGGTGAAGGAGGACATGACGCCGGGCGAGCGGCACTCGGTGTCGGCGCTCTTCCCTCCCGACACCCTGTTCGTGCACCCCACCGGCACGCACCTGCTGCCCGAGCTGCGGCGCACGTGGGACGAGGCCGCGCACCACCTCGACCTCGCGCGGCGCCGTGGCGAGGACGCGGACGCGCGCGAGGAGCTGTTCGAGCACCCGGAGCACGCCGCGGCGTCGCTCCTCGGCTTCGGCACGGTGCGCTTCGTCGACGCCGTCGCCGAGCCGGCGGAGATCGTGTTCCCCATGCGGGCGCCCGAGGCCATCGACCGGGACATCCGCCGGCTGCGCAAGCTCGGGCGCGACGGGATGCCGACGCTCGTGCTGTGCGACAACGAAGGGCAGTGCGAGCGGCTCGACGAGCTGCTCAACGAGGACGCCTGGGAGCCCTCGCCCGCGGGGCTGGCGGTCGGCGCGCTGGGCGGCGGGTTCGTGGTGCCCCCGGGCGACCGCGAGCATGGCCTGCGGATCCTCACCGACCACGAGATCTTCCGCCGCGAGCGCCGGGTGCGCCGCGCGCGGCGGTACGTGAGCGGGGGCGCCGACTCGCTGGCGCTCAAGCTCGGCGACTTCGTGGTGCACCTCGAGCACGGCGTCGGCATCTACCGCGGCATCGAGTCCATCTTCGTGGGCCAGAGCACCATCGAGGTGGCGGTGGTGGAGTACGAGGGCGGCGACCGGTTGAACGTCCCCCTGTACCGCATCGACCAGCTCGAGCGCTATCGCAGCGCGGACGACGTGAACGACGACGCGCCGCCGCCGAGGCTGCACAAGCTGGGCGGGCGCCGGTGGGGGCAGCAGCGCGACCGGACCCGCGCGGCGATCCAGGAGATGACCATCGAGCTGCTGGACCTCTACGCGCGCCGGAAGGTGTCGTCGCGGCCGGCGCACGTGCCCGACACCGCGTGGCAGCGGCAGCTGGAGAGCAGCTTCCTGTTCGAGGATACGCCGGACCAGCGCAAGGCCACCGCCGACGTGAAGGGCGACATGGAGAGCACTCGGCCCAAGGAACGCCTGCTCGGGGGCGACGTGGGCTACGGCAAGACCGAGAACGCCGTGCGCGCCGCGTTCAAGGCGGTGCAGAGCGGGCGGCAGGTCGCGGTGCTCGTGCCCACGACGATCCTCGCGGACCAGCACGCGCGGACCTTCTCCGAGCGGCTCGCCGACTTCCCGATCAAGGTCGCGAGCATGAGCCGCTTCCAGAGCGCGAAGGAGCAGGCCCAGACCCTCGTGGAGCTCGCGGAGAAGAAGGTCGACATCGTCATCGGCACCCACCGGCTCCTCAGCCCCGACGTGAAGTTCGCCGACCTCGGCATCATCATCGTGGACGAGGAGCACCGGTTCGGCGTGAAGCACAAGGAGCGCCTCAAGGAGCTGAAGCTCGAGACGGACGTGCTCACGCTGACCGCGACGCCGATCCCGCGCACGCTGCACATGTCGCTCGCCGGCCTGCGCGACATGACGCTGATGCAGACGCCGCCCCGCGACCGCTCGCCGGTGCTCACCTTCGTGGAGCCGATGGACGATCCCGGCCTGATCGACGAGGGCATCTCGCGCGAGCTCGATCGCGGCGGGCAGGTGTTCTTCGTGCACAACCGCATCGAGACGATCGTCGCGACCGCCGACCACCTGCGCCGCATCGTGCCGCGCGCCCGCGTCGCCGTGGCGCACGGCCAGATGAAGGAGCGCGAGCTCGAGACGATCATGCACCGGTTCGTGAGCGGCGAGATCGACGTCCTCGTCTCCACGCTCATCGTGGAGAGCGGCCTGGACGTGCCGAACGCGAACACGATGTTCGTCAACCGCGCCGACCACCTTGGCCTGGCCCAGCTGTACCAGCTGCGCGGGCGCGTCGGCCGGTCGCACCGCCGGGCGTACTGCTACCTCCTGGTGCCCGACAATCCGGACCCGGAGGCGGAGCGCCGCCTCAAGGTGCTGGAGCACCACACGGAGCTTGGCGCCGGCTACAAGATCGCCCTCAAGGACATGGAGATGCGCGGCGCCGGCAACCTGCTGGGCGCCGAGCAGTCGGGGCACGTCCACGCCGTGGGGTTCGACCTGTACCTGCGGATGCTGGAGGAGACGGTGCAGCGGCTGATGCGCGGCGATGCCGCGCCGCGCCTCCAGCCGGCGGACGTCAGCATGGACATCCCGGCCTACCTCCCCGACGACTACATCGAGTCGCAGGAGGCGAAGCTGGACGTCTACAAGCGGCTGGCGCGCCTCGAGACCGCCGAGGAGATCGAGGGGGTGCGGGCGGAGCTGCGCGACCGCTTCGGCGCCCTCCCGGCGCCCGCCGACGCCATGCTCTCCATGGCCCTCCTCCGGGTGGTGGGGGGCGCGCTGGGCATCGAGGGGATCCTGGTGCGCGGCGAGGAAGCCCGTGTTACCTTTAGGGATTCCGCGGTCCCGCGCATGAAGGGGCTCTCCGCGGCATTCCACGAAGTGCAGTTCCAGGCGGACGTGCGTCGCGCGCACCCGCTCTCGCTCAAGCTCACGCGGCTCGGGGGCGCCCAGCTCCTGGATGGGCTCGTGCGCGCTCTGCGTGCGGTCGTCTGACCGCCTCTCTTCTCTCGACGACAGCCTCCCACATGAAACGTTCCTCGCTCGCCGTTCTCGCGCTCAGCGCGACGACTCTCGCCGCCTGCGGCGGTCTCAAGGACGCGCTCACCGCGCACGTGGACGTCGTCGCCAAGGCGGGCTCGCAGGAGCTGTCCGTCACGCGGCTCAGCAGCCTGCTCGGCAACGCCAAGCTCGGCATCCCCATCAACAAGGACGTCGCCACGCTCGTGGCCCGCGACCTCTGGGTGCCCTACCAGCTGCTCGCCCTCGCGGCCGCCCGCGGCGACTCCCTCGCCGACCCCAAGGCGATCGACGCCGCGGCGGCCGGCATGGTGGAGAACGCGAAGCTCGGCCGCTTCATGGAGTCGGTGAGCGCCAAGCTGCCGGTGGACTCCGGGAGCGAAGCCGCGTACCTGAGCGGCAAGGGCGACCTGTTCGCCGCACGCCACATCCTGCTCCTGGTGCCGCAGGACGCGACGCCCGCCGCCAAGGAGGCCATCCGCCGCAAGGCCGAGGCGCTCCGCGCCGCGGTGACCCCGGCGAACTTCGCCGACGTCGCCCGCAAGAACAGCGAGGACAACACCAAGGATCGCGGCGGCGACCTCGGCGTGTTCCCGCGCGGCGCCATGGTGAAGCCCTTCGCCGACGCCGTCGCGGCGCTCAAGCCCGGCGAGATCTCGCCGGTGATCGAGACGCAGTTCGGCTTCCACATCATCCAGCGCAGCACCTGGGACCAGGCCAAGGCGCAGTACCTTGGCCAGGCCGGCGGCCGCAGCCACCAGGTGGCCGAGAGCACCTACATCGCGCAGGCGCAGGCCCAGGCGGCGGTGAAGCTCAAGGGCGACGCGGCCGCTACCGCGAAGGCCGTGGCGAAGGATCCGCTCGCCCACCGGAAGGACAACACGGTGCTCGCCAGCTACAACGGCGGCACGCTGACCGCCGCGCGGCTCGCGCAGTTCATGCTCGCCAGCCCGCAGAGCGGCCGGCTCAGCCAGCAGATCCAGACCGCCCCGGATTCGCTGGTCAACCAGTTCGTGACCAACCAGACGCAGCGCGAGCTGCTGCTCAAGCGCGCCGACAGCGCCAAGGCCGGCCTGACCCCCGAGGAGATCGCGAACCTGCACCGTGACTTCGGACAGGTCGTGCAGCAGGCCTGGGCGCTCATCGGCCTGGACCCCAAGTCGCTCGCCGACAGCGCCAAGACGCCGGCCGAGCGGGAGCGGCTCGCCGCGGCCCGCGTGGAGGCCTTCCTGGACCGCGTGATGTCCGGCCAGCAGCAGCCCGTGCCGGTGCCGGCGCCCCTCCAGATGGTGCTGATGGACAAGTACGACTCGCAGATCAACGCGGCGGGCATCGACCGCGCGGTGGAGCAGGCGGCCAAGCTGCGCGCCGTGGCGGATTCCGCCCACGCGGCCAGCCAGCCGAAGTCCGCCGTGCCGATGCCGGGTCCGATCGGTGGCGCCCCGCCGGCGCCCTCCGCCGCACCGGTTCCGGCTCCGGCCGGCCGGCCCTAACCCGAGCGGGTGGGGCTCTCCCACCCGCATCACACGCGGCCCGGACCTTCATGGCCGGGCCGCGGGTATTTGAGGTCTATGCGCAACCGACTCGCACTCTCCGCCGCCGCCCTCCTGGCGTCCGCCCCGCTGGCCCTCTCGGCGCAGCAGAAGGCTCCCGCCGCGGCCCAGCCGCCCGCGCTCCTCGCCTCGGCGCAGGCCATCCCTCTCGACCGCGTCGTCGCGGTGGTGGGTGACGTCGTCATCACGCAGTCCGACGTCACCGAGCGCCTGATCCGCAAGCGCAGCGAGGGGGCCGTCATTCCCTCCGACAGCGCCGGCGTGCACGCGTTCGTCCGCGCCTCCATCAACGAGCTGGTGGAAGAGGAGCTGCTGATCGCCCGGGGCAAGGAGCTCAAGATCGAGGTGCCCGACGCGGACGTCTCGAACACCGTGGACAAGCAGCTCAAGGAAGTGCGCAGCCGCTTCCCCACGGAATCGGAGTACCGCACCGAGCTCGCCAAGGCGGGCTACGGCACGCCGGACGAGTACAAGCGCTTTCTCACCGACCAGGTGAAGCGCGACGAGATGATCCAGCGCACCGTGAAGAAGCTGCGCGAGGAGGGCAAGATCGTGCAGGCCAACGTCACGGACGCCGATGTGCAGGAGGCCTACGACCGCGCGAAGGGCACGCTGCCGAAGCGCGAGGCGAACGTCGGCTGGCGGCAGATCATCGTGGCGCCGCATCCCTCCGCCGCCGCGAAGGAGCGCGCGCGCGCCAAGGCCGAGACGCTGCTCGCGGAGCTCAAGGCCGGCGCGGAGTTCGAGCTGCTCGCGCGGCGCGAATCGATGGACCCGGGCAGCAAGGACAACGGCGGCGACCTCGGCTGGAACCGCCGCGGCAAGATGGTGCCCGAGTTCGAGCGCTGGATGTTCTCCATCGCGCCGGGCCAGCTCAGCCCCGTCGTGGAGACGGCCTTCGGCTTCCACATCATCCGCGTCGACCGCATCCAGGCCGGCGAGGTGAAGGCGCACCACATCCTGATCGCTCCCGTCATCGATTCCGCCGACGTGGCGCGCGCGAAGCTCGAGGCCGACAGCGTCGCGCTCGCGTGGCAGCACGGCGCGGCGTTCGATTCGCTGGCGCGCAAGCATCATGACTTCCGCAGCGGCGAGGAGACCACGCTGCTCACGCCGTACCCGCGCGCGCAGCTGCCCACGGCGTACCAGCAGGGCTTCGCCGACCACAAGGCCGGCGACTTCGTGGTGTTCCCCATCGGGGGGGGCGGCGCGGCGCAGACGAAGTACGTCGTCGCACAGATCGCGTCCATGCAGTCGGGGGGGGACCTCACGCTCGCCGAGGTGAAGGAGCGCTTCCGCTCGCGGCTCGCGGAGGAGGGCGGCATCCGGCGCCTGATGGAGTCGCTGCGCAAGAGCACCTACGTGAACGTGCACGAGGATGCCGTGGTCGTCGCCGCCATGCCGCCGGCCGCCGCGGCCCGCACCACGCCCTGATCAGGGCGCCGGCCAGTTAGATGCTGCCTCGCCTCGCGGTCACCCTCGGCGACCCGCGCGGCATCGGGCCCGAGATCGTCGCGGCCGCGTGCCGCGATCCGCGGGTGCGCGCCGCCGCCCAGCTGGTCCTCGTGGGCCCCGCGGGGGCGGGCGTCGACGTCGACGTCGTCGCGGGTGAGTGGAGCGCCGGCGCGGGGATCGCCCGCGCGGGGCAGGTGGCGGGACGCGCGGTGGAACGGGCCATCGAGCTGGCGCAGTCGGGCGCGGTGGACGGCATCGTCACCGCGCCGCTCGACAAGTTCGCCCTCCTCGCCGGCGGCTTCGACTTTCCGGGCCACACGGAGCTGCTCGCCGCGCGCACCGGCCGGCCGGTGGCGATGATGCTCGCCGCGACGCGCCCCTCGCCGTCGTCACCCAATCCCCTCCGCGTGGTGCTGGCGACCACCCACATCGCCCTCCGGGACGTGCCGGCGGCGCTCACCCCGGCGGCGATCGCCAGCGCGGCCGAGGTCACCCGCACCGGGCTGCGCGACTGGTTCGGCATCGCCGAGCCCCGGATCGCCCTCTGCGCGCTGAATCCGCATGCGGGCGACGGCGGCCGGTTCGGCCGCGAGGACGACGACCTGCTGGCGCCCGCGGCGCGGGCGGCCGGCATTGCGGGCCCGTTCCCCGCCGACACCGTGTTCGTGCGCGCGATGCGCGGCGCCTTCGACGCGGTCATCGCGCCCTATCACGACGTCGGCATGACCGCCATCAAGGTCGCCGCCTTCGGCGCGGCGGTGAACGTCACCCTCGGCCTCCCCTTTCCGCGCACCTCGCCCGATCACGGCACCGCGATCGACATCGCGGGGCAGGGGATCGCGGATCCGGGATCGATGATCGAGGCGATCCTGCTCTGCGCGGAGATCGTGACGAGGAGCCGGGCGCTGGCGGCTTCGCCGCGGGCGTGACGTTCGGTCGGCGTGGACCGCCTCCCTTGGCGGTCGGCTGCGGCTGCTGCTGCGCAGCGGCGCCGCTACGCCGTGGCGGGCGCTCGCGATGCTCGCTTGGCGGGAAACCTTCGAGCAGTACCGGCAAGGGGGCGTAGCCGCCCGCCCGCCAAGCGGAAGAGCCGTCGCCGCCGTCAGGCGGCCGGCTCACGCGCCCGCCAAGGGTCGCGGTCCACGCGACCCGCCCGTCAAGCCCGCGGCGGAGCCGCGGGCGACCGGCTGTTCGCCCGCCGGTCCCCGACCGAATGCAGGTCCACCGCCACCGATTCGATCCGCCGGCCGGCCATCGCCAGCACGGTGAACACCGCGTGGCTCGCCTGGATCCGGTCGCCCACCACGGGCAGGCGGCCGAGCGCGCCGAAGATGTAGCCGCCGATCGTCGAGTACTCGTCGTCGGCGATCGTGAGGCCGTAGCGCTCGTTCAGCTCGTCGATGTTCATCGCGCCCGGCAGCACCACGTCGGAGCCGGGCACCTCCGCCGCGTGCACCTCCGTCTCATCGTACTCGTCGAGGATCTCGCCCACGATCTCCTCGAGCAGGTCCTCCATCGTCACCACGCCGGCGGTCCCGCCGTACTCGTCGAGCACCACGGCCATGTGCTCCTTGAGCCGCTTGAAGTCGGCGAGCACCTCTTCCACCTCGCGCGAGCCCGGCACCACGTGCACCGGCCGCATGATCGCCCTGATCGTGAAGCGCGCGGGCCGGTCCCGCAGCACCGGGATGAGGTCCTTCGCGAGGACCAGCCCCACGATGTTGTCGATCGACTCCTCGAACACCGGGTAGCGCGAGCGCTGGGTGTCCACCACCACGGCCACCGCCTCGTCCAGCGTCGTCTCGATGTCGAGCGCGTCGATGTCGGTGCGCGGCGTCATGACCTCGCGCGCGTTCTTCTCGGAGAACTCGAACACGCCTTCGATGAGGGCCGCATCCTGCCGCTCCAGGACCCCGCCCTCCTCGCTCTGCTCCACGAGGATGCGCAGCTCGTCCGCCGAGTGCACGTTCTCCTCCGCGCTCACCGGCTTCTGGCGAAAGGCGCGCAGCACCGCCTCGGCCGAGTGGTTGAGAAGCCAGGTGAAGGGGGTGGCGACCCAGGCGAAGACCATCAGGGGGGGCACCAGCCACCGGGAGACCTCCTCCGGATGGTTCAGGGCCGCGCTGCGTGGCGCGAGCTCGCCGAACACCACGTGGAAGTACGTCACCACCCCGAGGGCGCAGATGGTACCCAGCCCCGCGCCGGCACCGAGGCGCACCAGCAGCGGCAGCGCGCCGAACGCCTGCGCGAAGGCGTGGGAGAGCGCCTCCTCCGCGAGCGCGCCGATCCCGATGCTGGCGAGCGTGATGCCGAACTGGCTGGCCGACAGCAGCCTGGCCATGTTCGCCGTCGCGCGCAGCACGAGCCGCGCCTTGGCGTCGCCCCCGCGGGCCATCGCCTCGAGGCGCGAGCGGCGGGAGCGCACGACGGAAAACTCCGCGGCCACGAAGAAGCCGTTCGCGACGAGCAGGCCGATGATGGCGAGAAGACGGGCTAGCACCCCGGGAACGTAATCCGGGGCGTCGGGAAGTGACAACGTGATGAAAGGCGCAGGGCGGTCGTCCATGTGGACTGGCCCGCCGGCCGCACACTGCCGCCGGCGGGGGGCCGACCATTCGCCCGACTGAACTTTTGACGCGTTCCCGCCGACACTCCACCCAATGAGCGACTATCGAATCGCGAAGCTGCGATGTCCGGTCGAGGTGACTCTCGCGAACGGCCGCCGCCTGGATGGCGACGTGTTCGTGCAGAGTGCCGCACGATTCCACGATGGCCCCGAGGAGCCGCTGGACCTGCTGAACGACGACGATCCGTTTCTCCCCCTCGCGGCCTCCACCGGGGTCGTGTACCTCGTCCAGAAGGCGCAGATCGCCGTCGTCGGCGTCGCCCTGCCCGCCGCGGACGCGCCCGTCGAGGCGGGCGTCGTCGGCATGCGCGTGGAGTGCACCCTCATCGATGGCAGCGCACACATCGGGTCCGTCTTTCCCGAGCTCCGCGCCGATCGTCCGCGGCTCGTCGACTTCCTCAACGACACGCCGCTCTCGTTTCTCCCCCTGTTCACGTCGGCGCAGCTTCGCCTCGTGAACCGCGTGCATATCGCCTACGTCCGCCCGGTGTCCTGAGCGCATGGCCCAGCTCGATCGCCTTCTGTCCGTGATGGTGAGCCAGCGCGCGAGCGCGCTCCGGCTCGATGAAAGCCAGCTCGCCGAGCTCGATATCGCCGGCTCGCCGCGCCCCGTCACGAAGACCCCCCTGACCGGTCCCCAGGTGCTCGCCCTCGTCCGCGAGGTGGCACCGGCTGAAGCCGCCGCCGCCCTCGACGCCGGCGAGGGCGCCGACTTCCCCTATCTCTCGGACGACGGCGCGTTCTTCGTGCGCATGCAGCGCGACGGCGAGCGCTGGCGCGCGAGCGTCGTGCTGGACGACCAGACCGAGCGCGTGCGGCAACGCGTCGCGAGCCAGTACAAGGCGAACGACGTGCCCGGGTACGACACGGGCACCCCGTCGCAGGCCCGGCCGGCCATCGCGGCGCCCGCGGCCCATCCCACTCCGCTCGCGAACGGCGCCATCGCCGCCGCCCCGGTGGGGCAGACGGCGAACGAGAAGTCGGCCTCGATCACCGGGTTCGCCGGCAGCGTGCAGGCCAAGGCGAAGCTCGACGGCCTGCTGCGCATGATGGTGGAGAAGGGGTCCTCCGACCTGCACCTGCGCTGCGGCGAGCCGCCGATCATCCGGCTGCATGGCGAGATGATGCGCACGGAGGGCGCGGTGCTCGAGCCGGCCGGCGTGGAGGCGATGATCCGCTCGATCATGCCGGAGCGCAATCGCATCGAGTACGTCGATTCCAACGATACCGACTACGCCTACGAGCTGGGCGGCGTGGCCCGCTTCCGCGCCAATGCGCTCAAGGACCGCAACGGGCCCGCCGCCGTGTTCCGCCAGATTCCCGCGACGGTCGTCTCGGTGGAGCAGATGGGGATCACCCAGGAGGTCCAGAAGCTCTGCCAGCTCAACAAGGGCCTCGTGCTCGTCACGGGGCCGACGGGCAGCGGCAAGTCCACGACCCTCTGCGCCCTGATCGACCTGGTGAACCGCTCGCGCAGCGATCACGTCCTCACCATCGAGGACCCGATCGAGTTCGTGCACCCGAGCAAGAAGTGCGTGATCACGCAGCGGCAGGTGGGCGTGCACACCGGCTCCTTCAAGAGCGCGCTGCGGGCCGCCCTCCGCGAGGATCCGGACATCATCCTCGTCGGCGAGCTGCGCGACCTGGAGACGGTGGCCATCGCGATCGAGACCGCCGAGACCGGCCACCTCGTGTTCGGCACCCTGCACACCACCACGGCGGCGGGCACGGTGGACCGGATCATCGATCAGTTCCCGGCGGACCGGCAGGCGCAGATCCGCGTCATGCTCGCCGAGTCGCTCAAGGGGGTCATCTCGCAGACGCTGTGCAAGAAGATCGGCGGCGGCCGCGTGGCGGCGCGCGAGATCCTGCTCACCATCCCGGCGGTCTCCAACCTCATTCGCGAGGGCAAGACCTTCCAGATCCCCACGGTGATGCAGACTTCCAAGCGGCTCGGCATGGTGACGTTGAACGACGCGCTGCTCGAGCTGGTCGACGGAAAGCTCATCGAGCCCTCCGAAGGCTTCGGCAAGGCGGTGGACAAGACGAGCTTCGTGGCGTCGCTCAAGTCGCGCGGCATCGACACGGCGTTCGCCGAGGACAAGGACCCGGCGGCGAAGTCCGCGGCGCCGGCCGCTCCCGCGAAGCGGTAGCCACACTGCGGAAACACGAAGCGGGGCCCTCGAATGGGGCCCCGCTCTGGTTTTGAGGGTGCGGCGTCCGCCGCCCCTATCGTTGCGTGGCCTCCGGCCCGGGCGGCGTCTCCGCGCTCGGCGCCGGGCTCGCCGCCGTCCGGGCGAGCTCGCCGATCGGCCGGTCGTACTCCTCGCGGGCCGCGTAGCCGTAGCCGCCAAGGACCTCCCCGCCGCGCATGTAGTCGTTGCCGTAGCCGCGACCATGCGGATACGGCGTCAGGGCGGGGTCATGCTGCTGGTGCATCGGTACCTCCTCCGCTGAGTGAGCCTGCACCTGCACGCTGGCCGATTCACCCCCGAAGGTCAAGTGGGCTCAGCGACCAGCTTGTTTGGGATGTCTTCGGTGAGCTATATTTCCAGGCTATGCAGATTCGTAATGTCGCCATCATCGCGCACGTCGATCACGGGAAGACGACCCTCGTCGACAAGATGCTCCGCCAGTCCGGCGCCTTCCGGGACAATCAGGTCGTCGCCGAACGCGTGATGGATTCCAATCCGCTCGAGCGCGAGCGCGGAATCACCATCCTCGCCAAGAACACTTCCATCCGGTGGAAGGACACGAAGATCAACGTCGTGGACACCCCCGGACACGCCGACTTCGGCGGTGAGGTGGAGCGGATCCTCCGCATGGTCGACGGCGTGCTGCTCGTCGTCGATGCCTTCGACGGCCCCATGCCGCAGACCCGCTTCGTGCTCCGCAAGGCGCTCGAGCTGGGCCGCACCCCGATCGTCGTCATCAACAAGGTCGACCGCCCCGGCGCCGACCCGATGCGCGTGCACGACGAGGTGCTCGACCTCTTCATCGAGCTCGAGGCCACCGAGGCCCAGCTCGATGCCCCGGTGATCTACGCGTCGGCGCGCGAAGGCTTCGCGATCCGCGACATGGACGACCCGCCGGTGGACCTGACCCCGCTGTTCGACATGATCCTGGAGAGCGTGCCGGAAGCGCCGAGCGACGAGGCCGCGCCCTTCCAGATGCTCATCTCGACGATCGACTTCTCCCCCTATCTCGGACGGCTCGGCATCGGCCGCATCGAGCGCGGGACGGTGAAGGTCGGCGACCAGGTGCTGCTGCTGCCGATGGACGTGAACCAGAAGAACGAGCAGGCGAAGGTCACGAAGCTCTACGTGTACGAGGGCCTCGAGCGCATCGAGGTGCAGAGCGCGCCGGCCGGCGAGATCGTCTCCCTCGCGGGCCTCGAGGGCGTGGAGATCGGGCTCACCGTCACGGACCTCGAGCATCCCGAGCGCCTCGAGGGCATCGCCGTGGAGGAGCCGACGATCAGCGTCGACTTCCTCGTCAACAACTCCCCCTTCGCCGGCAAGGAGGGGAAGTTCGTCACCTCCCGCCAGGTGAAGGACCGGCTGTACAAGGAGCTGGAGCGGAACGTCGCCCTCAAGGTCGAGGACACCGGCTCCACCGACACGTGGACCGTGAGCGGCCGCGGCGAGCTGCATCTCTCCATCCTGATCGAGACGATGCGGCGCGAGGGCTACGAGTTCCAGGTGTCGCGGCCCCGCGTCATCACGAAGACCGGCTTGAACGGCGAGAAGCTCGAGCCGTACGAGGAGCTGGCGATCGACGTGCCGGAGGAGTTCCTCGGCGCCGTCATCGAGAAGCTCGGACCGCGTCGCGGCGAGATGATCGAGATGCGGAATCCGGGGCAGGGGCTCACCCGCGTGCTCTACCGCATTCCCGCACGCGGACTCTTCGGCTACCGCTCGGAGTTCCTCACCGACACGCGCGGCACCGGCATCATGCATCACCGCTTCCTGGAATACGGGAGCTGGGCCGGCGGGCTCGCGACACGCATGCGCGGCACGCTCGTCTCCATGGAAAACGGCACGATCATCGCGTTCGCTCTCGCCGCACTGCAGGAGCGCTCCACGCTGTTCGTCTCGCCTGGCGAGCCGGTCTATGAAGGCATGATCGTCGGCGAGAACTCGCGTCCGGGCGACATGGACGTGAATCCGACGAAGGAAAAGAAGCTGTCCAACATGCGCACCACCGGCACCGACGAGAACATCCGCCTGGAACCGCCGCGGGAGTTGACGCTGGAAGGCGCGCTTGAGTATATCGAAGACGACGAGCTGATCGAGGTGACGCCCCAGTCCATCCGGCTGCGCAAGCGCCTCCTCTCCCAGAGCGATCGCAAGAAGACCTCGCGAGAAGCAAAGCGTGAACGGGTGTCATAGCGACACCCGGTGCACTGACACTTACTGAATCCTCACCGGAGACCTGAGCAATGCCGGACCTGTTCGAGATGTCGGAGCCGATCGGCATGCCTGCCGCCGCCGTCGGCCCGCTCTCGCTGTCGCCCAAGGACGACGACGAGGACCTCGAGGACGAAGACCTCGACGACGAAGATCTCGACGACGACGAGGATGACGACCTCGACCTCGATGACGACGACCTCGATGATGACGACGACGACGAGGAAGACGACGACGAGGATGACGAGGACGAGGATGACGACGAGGACGAGGATGACGACGATCTCGACCTCGATGACGATCTGGACGGCCTCGACGACGATGAGGACGCCCGGCCCGGCAAGCCGTTCGATGAATAGCTGATGGATCACCCGTGCGGAGGGCGCTGCTGCCCTCCGCACGGATCTTTTCAGGGGGATCGCTCGGCAGGCCGGCCTCCTCCGCTTCCCGGAATCGCGCCCCGATGCAGCACGATCGTCCGATCCCGCCCGGCCTGCCCGCCATCGAGCCGCCGCCCGCACCCCGGGTGAGCGCCGACGCCATCGACGAGCTGGGCTCGCGCGTGCGCGTGATCCGCGACTCGGTCATCCGCACCTCGCGCGCGCATGGCGACGTGGACGTCCTCATGGAGGAGCTCAGCGTCGCCGAGGAAGAGCTGCGCGTCCAGCACGACGAGGTCGTCCGCGTCAACGCGCTCCTCGCTGCCGAACAGCGGCGCTACCGCGAGCTCTTCGACCTGGCGCCCGACGCGTACCTCGTCACCGACCTGGCCGGCGGCATCGACGAGGCCAACGTCGCCGCCTCCACCCTGCTGGCCGTCGACCCGGCCCGCCTGCGCCGCAAGCCGCTCATCTCGTACGTCGTGGAGCCGGGGCGACGCGCGTTCCGGCACCGCCTGGACGCCATCGCGTCGAGCGGCACGCAGGCGTCCATGCACCTCGTCCTCCGCGGACGCGGCCAGCGGCTCGTCGACATCGACGCGCACATCGCACCCGTGATGCAGTCGGACGCGCAGTGCGTCGGCTTCCGCTGGCTCCTCCGCGACGTGACGTTGGAACGGGCGGCGCAGCGCGAGAACGAGCGCCTCCAGGCGGTGCTGGAGCAGGCGGTCACCGAGCGGACGGCGGCGCTGCGAGCCGCCCTCGCCGAGCTGCGAGTGGTGCACCAGGCCGAGGCCCTCGCGAGCCAGCGGAAGTCCGAGTTCCTGGCGTTCCTCAGCCACGAGGTCCGCACCCCCCTCCAGGCGATCATCGGCTACTCCGAGCTCCTGTCGCTCGAGGTCCACGGTCCGCTCCTCCCCGCCCAGCGCAGCGACGTGGACCGCATGCAGCGCGGGCAGCAGCACATCCTCCGCCTGCTGGACCAGTTGCTCGACTATGCGCGCATCGAGAGCGGACGCGTCGAGCTGTCGATCGGTCCCGTGCCGCTGTCCGAGGTCTGCGACATGGCGCTGGACCTGGTGCGTCCGCACGCCGAGCGGGCCGGGGTCACCATCGAGTGCGACACCGGCGGGCTCGTCGCGCGCGCCGACGCGGAGAAGAGCCGGCAGATCGTGATGAACCTCCTCACGAACGCCCTCAAGTTCGGCCCCCCGGGCGAGACGGTGCGCGTGTCCGCGTGGCGCGACCGCGACGACGTCGTGCTGGCGGTCGCCGACAGGGGCACGCCCATCGCGGCGGAGCTGCGCGAGCTGATCTTCGAGCCCTACGTCCACCCCGAGCGGTCGTCCGAGGGGTCGGGCCTCGGCCTGCCGATCAGCCGGCGGCTGGCGCGCGCGATGCGGGGCGACCTGACGCTGTCGGACGACGGTGTCGAGGGCAATCGGTTCGAGCTGAGGCTCCCCGCCGGCTGATCGCGCGGCCGGACGATCGGCCGCACGCGCTGGCCGGGGAAATGCACCCGGGTTTCGCATGGCAATCTCGCGCGACATCATCGTCATCGGCGGGTCCGCCGGCGCGGTGGAGGGACTCATCCGGCTGATGCCGGGGCTGCCGGCCGCCCTCGCGGCGCGCGTCTTCGTCACGGTGCACGTGCCGGCGACGGTCAGCGCGCTCCCGAGCATCCTGACGCGGGTCGGCCACCTCACCGCGCGGCACCCGGCGGACCACGATGCAACGGAGCCGAGCATCGTGTACGTCGCGCCGCCGGACCATCACCTGCTCGTGAAGCCGGGCGCGGTGCGCGTGCTCCGCGGTCCGCGCGAGAACGGTCATCGGCCAGCCATCGATCCGCTGTTCCGCTCGGCGGCGGCGAGCTACGGCCCGCGCGTGATCTGCGTGGTCCTGTCCGGCAACCTGAACGACGGGTCCGCCGGCGCGGATGCCGTCGCCGGCGCGGGGGGCACGGTGCTGGTGCAGGACCCCGCCGAATGCGTGTATCCGAGCATGCCCGCCGCCGCGCTCGCCGAGGTCCCCTCGGCCACGGTGCTCCCGCTGGACCAGATCGCGCGCCACCTGCTGGCGCTCCTGTCCGACCCCGTGCCGGAGGTGCCCGAGATGACCACGCACCGTTCCCGTCGCTCCCTGCCGGTGCCCGACCCCGTGGAGCTGGGCGAACCGGAAGTCGAGGCCCTGGCGCGCAGCGGCGTATCGTCGGGGCTCACCTGTCCCGAATGCCACGGCGGCATCTTCGAGGTCGACATCGAGGGCACCCAGCAGTACCGGTGCCGCGTGGGGCACGCGTTCACCGCCGAGGTTCTCTTTTCGGAGCAGGGCGCGTCGATCGAGGCCGCGCTGTGGACGGCGCTGCGGGCCCTGGAGGAGAGCGCGGAGATGGCGATGCGGCTGCGGGACCGCGCCACGGATCGCGGGAGCGTCCGGGCCGCCACCACCTACGCGCGCAACGCCGACACCTACGAGCAGCGGGCCCGCGTCATCCGCGACCTGCTGCAGAGCGGCATGATGGCCGGCGATGGCGAGCTGTCCGTGTGCACCCGGCCCATCCAGCAGTAGCGGCGGCGGGCGCGCGGATGCTGTAGCTTTGGAGGACCGGCCCGCCGGGTGCCCGCGAACCCTTCCCGTCCAGCATGACGACCTCCGCCCCCGACCG
>JAQBPZ010000409.1 GCA_028287225.1 Gemmatimonadota bacterium | reverse complement strand
TGCCATCTCGGTCACCGCGGTCGCCACGTGCTGGGTGCTCGCCGATGCGCCACCGGCCGACGCCGACAGCTCGGCCGCGGCGGCGGCCACGTCGTCCGACTGGATCTGCATCTCGCCGAGCAGGCCGCGCAACCGCTCGCGCGCCTGCTCGAACGCGTCCGCGAGCGCCTCGTATTCGCGCGAGCCCAGCGCTTCCCGCCGCGTGCCCCCGCGCCGCAGGTCCCCGCGCCCGATGGCACCGAGATCCCTGCCGAGCGCGCGAAGGGGCCGCGTGACCGCGCGCGACGTGCTGATCGCCGAGTACAGCCCCACCAGGAGCGCGAGCACGACGACGACGCCGAGCGCCGACTCGTTCTTGCGCAGCGTGGAGGTGGCCGCGTTCTGCCGATCCGCCATGCGGCGCTGGCCTTCCGAGCGCAGCGACTCCAGCGTGCGGTCCACCTGCTCGAGCTGCGCCGAGTTCTTCGTGAGCACCGCGGCCGCGTCGGCGGGCCGTCCGATGGCGCGGTAGGCGTGCGCCACGCCGATGCTCACCTCCACCATCCCCTGCAGCGTGCCCAGCTCGTCGAGCCGCTGCCGTTCAGCGCTCGACAGGGCGCCGAGCTTCACCGCTTCGCGGCGCATGCTGTCGGCTTGCTGCGCGAGCACGGTGTAGCGCTCGCCGTCCTCCGCGGAGCCGGTGTCGAGGTAGCGCATGCCCGCTGCGACTTCCTGGAGCAGGCGGTACGCCACGTTCTGCACCAGCTCCTGCTCGTGGCGCACCTCGCTCACGAGCGCGGCGCTGCGGCGGCCCGCCTGCTGCAGCCCGACGATCGCGAGCAGCCCCGCCGCGAGGATCAGGGCCACGGTGACCCCGAAGCCGAGCTGCAGGCGCCCCCTGATGGTGGAGAGGATCCTCACTGCCCCACCTTCGCGACGACCACCGGCTTGTTGATCGCGTCATGGAACTGGTCGAACGAGATCGGGCCCGCAGCGCCCTGATATGCCTCGCGCTTGCCGCCGATGGATTCCACGTAGTCGCGGATCGCCGCGCGGTCCGCGCCGACCTCGATGGCGCCGCGGCCGATCAGCATCGCCGCGTCGTACGCGAGCGCCGCACGCTGGTCCGGCTCTTCCTTGAAGCGCTCGGTGTAGGCCGCCACGAAGCGCTTCGCCTCGGGCGTCGCGGCGCGGCGCGCGAGGAAGAACGCGGTGTAGCGCACGGTGGGGAACTCGGCGGCATTGGCCTCGAGCCCCGAGGTCGCGTCGCCGCCGATGAGCGGCGTCGTCACCCCCGCCGCACGCATCGCGCGCAGCGCCAGCAGCGCGTCTTCCTGGCTGCCGGGAAAGAGCAGCACGTCGGGCTTCAGCGTCTTGAGGTAGCCCGCGTACGCATCCCACGCCGTCGCGTTCTGCAGGTAGGGGTCGCGCTGCACCACGACGCCGCGACCCTTCCGGTAGGTGTCGGCGAACGACTTCGCCCAGTCCTTTCCATACGAGTCGTTGCGATAGATGATCGCGGCGCGCCGTGCGCCGAGCGAATCCAGGAGGAAGCGCGCGACCGCGCTGCTGGACTGCACGTCGCTCGGGCACACCCGGAACAGCCAGCGGCTGGCGTTCGTGAGCGCGGGGCTCGTGCCGGTGGGGGAGATCGCGACGACCGCGTTGCGGCCCCCGTTCCTCGTGTCGGCGTATTCGTCGATCGCCGCGAGCGTCGTTCCGCTCTCGGGATGTCCCACCACGCCCACCACCGTGGGGTTGTCGCGGAAGGCATCGGCGATCTTGACCGGATCGCTCACGCCGTCCACGCCACGCACCATCACGAGCGTCCGGCCGCCCAGCCGCTGCGCCGAGGTGGCATTCAGCTCGTCGACCGCGAGCTGCACGCCGTTGTAGATGGACTGCATGCCGGCCCGCTGGGGATTCAGGGCCACGGCGATGCCGATCTGGGAGCCGGACGAACGCTGGGAGGAGGAGCAGGAGGCGAGCAGGAGCACGCCACCGAGCGCGCAGAAGCCGGCCATGACGTCGCGCCGGCGAGGAGACAGGAGCATAAGCCCGGGCAGGGGACGAAATGATGCGGGCAACATCGCCCGATCCCACAATGCCATGACGGCCCACCGGAGACGAGGCAACGCGTTTGCGTCGGGCCGACGTGCTGCCGCCGCCATGCGGGCCGCGGGTGCCCGCGCTATCTTCAACCCGCCGTCACTTCGCCATCCCCCGCCGCCCGCGCATGGCCACGACACCTGACTCCACTTCCGGCTCCACGCCCCTCGTGGGCGTCATCATGGGCAGTCGCAGCGACCTGCGCATCATGGCGCACGCCGCGGAGCTGCTGACCGAGCTGGGCGTGCCGCACGAGGTGCGCGTCGTGTCGGCCCATCGCACACCCGACTGGATGTTCGAGTACGCGCGGACAGCGGAATCGCGGGGGCTGGAAGTGATCATCGCCGCTGCCGGGGGCGCCGCCCACCTGCCCGGCATGGTGGCCGCCCTCACCATCCTTCCCGTGCTCGGAGTCCCCATCCCGGCCACGATGCTGGCCGGCGTGGACGCGCTGCTCTCCATCGTGCAGATGCCGAAAGGGGTGCCGGTCGGCACGCTGGCCATCGGCGAGCCCGGCGCCGCGAACGCGGCCCTCCTCTCGGCGGCCATCGTGGGCCAGCGCCACCCCGAGATCCGCGAGCGCCTGCGCGCGTGGCGGGCGTCGCGCTCGGCCGATGTGATGAACGACACCGTCATCACCCCGTCGGCGCCGTGACGCCGATCCTTCCTCCCGCCACCATCGGGATCCTCGGCGGCGGGCAGCTGGGACGCATGACGGCCCTCGCCGCACGGGCGATGGGCTACCGCGTGCACGTGCTCGACCCGGATCCGGACTGCGCCGCGCGGCCGGTCGTGGAGCGCGTGATCGCCGCGCGGTTCGACGACGCCCGTGCCGCCGCCGAGCTGGCCCGCTCGTGCGACGTGGTCACGCTGGAGATCGAGCAGATCGGCGCCGAGGCGCTCGAGGCGGTGGCGGCCCTGGCCCCCCTGCGTCCGGGAGCGGCGATCGTCACGATGGTGCAGCATCGGGGACGGCAGAAGCGCTGGCTCGCCGACCAGGGGCTCCCCATCGGCGACTACCGACTCGTGGAGGAGTCCGCCCAGCTCGCCGAGGCGTCGCGCGCGTTCGGCGCTACCCTGTTCGTGAAGGCCTGCGAGGGCGGCTACGACGGACGCAGCCAGCTCCGGTTCCATCCGGGGGATGATGCCGAGGACGCGTTCGCGTCCCTCGGCCGCCGGCCGTCGGTGGCGGAGCGAGGGCTGGAGCTCGCGCTGGAGCTCTCGGTGCTGGTGGCGCGCCGGCCGACCGGCGAGATCGCCGTCTATCCGCCCGCCGTGAACCATCACGAGCGTCAGGTGCTGGCCTGGAGCGTCCTGCCCGGCGCGCTGCCGCCCGAGGTGGTGCGGGAGGCGCAGCGGATCGCGCACGCCATCGCCGAGGGGGCGCGGCTGGAGGGCATCCTGGCCGTGGAGCTGTTCCTGCTCACCGATGGGCGCCTGCTCGTGAACGAGCTCGCCCCCCGGCCGCACAACTCCTATCACGCCTCCGAGCTCGCCTGTCCCACCAGCCAGTTCGAGCAGCTGGTGCGTGCGGCGTGCGACCTGCCGCTGGGCGCCACCGTGCCCGCGCGGCCGGCGGCCATCGTCAACCTGTTCGGCGACCTGTGGCTGGACGGCCGGACGCCGGATCTCGCCGGCGCGCTGGCCGTGCCCACCACCCGGTTGTTCCTCTACGGAAAGCACGGCGCCAGGGCCGGCCGCAAGATGGGCCACCTGGCTGCGCTCGGCGAGACCGGCGACGAGGCCCTGCGCCGCGCGCGTGAAGCCGCGGACTTGCTGTAGGGCAGGCACCGCGCTTGCTCGCATCCGCACACCATGTCACTTCCCCTCCCCGTGCCGAACAAGCCTGCACCCTCCTCGCCGTCGGACGACGACACGCTGTCCTTCCTGCTGCTCGGCCTGGCAGGCGGCGCGCTCGTGGCCTCGCGGCGCCGGCTGCCCGGCGTCGCCCGGGGCGTGGCCACCGTGGGTGGACTCGCGCTGATGGGGTTCGCCGCGTTCCGCCCCATGACCGCCCTGCTGCGTGGGGCGGGCACCCGGCGGCGGGGCGCCACGGTGCGCATGTCGTTCATCGTGAGCCAGCCAGTGGAGCGCGTGTTCGGGTTCTGCCGGGACTTCGAGAACTATCCGCGCTTCGTCGGCAGCCTGCGAAGCGTGCGCGACTTCGGTGACGGCCGATCGCGCTGGTGCGCCTCGACGCCGGGCGGCAGCACGCTGGAGTGGAGCGCCGTCACCACCAAGTACGTGCCGAACCGCGTGATCGCGTGGGAGACCGTGCCGGGCTCACCCGTGCACGCCACGGGGCTGATCAGGTTCAAGCCGACGGAGGGCCGGACCTGCCTGGAAGTGACGCTGTCCTACGAGGTCCTCGAGGCCGGCCCCATGCGCGAGGCACTGGCCGCGCTGGTGGCCCCCCCGCGCCGGCACCAGCTCGAGGCCGACATCCGCAAGCTTGCGCACTATCTGGACACCGCGCCCGAGGTCGAGCTGACCGCGTACGGGGTCTAGCTCAGTCCGCGTCGGCCGCCGCCGGCGCGCCCGGGACGCGGCTGATCAGCGGTTCGCGGTCGCCGGCGCGCCGGCCGTGCGGTCGCGGCTCGCCGCCCGGTGCCGGCTCGGGCTCGCGCGGTACCTCGATCATGCGGAAGTGCGGTCGGTCGGGATAGCTGTCGCGCAGCACCTGCAGGGCGACGTTGTAGACCGGGATGCCGGTGCTCGTGCGCCCTTCGGGCGCGCCCTTGTGCGCGTGTCCGTGCACCGCGGCGCTGACCTCGAACCGCGTGAGGGGCTCCTCCAGCCGGCTGCTCCCGAGCCAGGGATGGATCTCCACCGGCTCGCCTTCCACCGTCTCCCGGATGGGCGCGTAGTGCAGGACCGCGATCTTGTGCGGCGTCTGCAACCGTGCGAGTGCGGACTCCAGCTTGAGCGCCTCGTTGAGCGCCTCCTGGACGAACATCTTGATCGCGGGCTCTCCCCACGGGCCCAGCGCGCCGCGCCCGAAGCCGCCGGCAAAGCCCTTCACGCCGGCGAACCCCACCCCGTGCAGCTCCACCGCGTCGCCGTCCAGCATGTGCACGCCGGCGTGCATCAGGATGCGGCTCACCTCGTCCGCCTGGCCGGCCTCGTAGTCGTGGTTGCCCAGCACGGCGACCACGGGGATCCTGACCGCGGCGGTGAGGTCGCGCGCGAGCACGCGTGCCTCCTCGGGGAGCCCGTAGTCGGTGAGGTCGCCGGCCAGCACGAGGATGTCGGCATGCTCGGTGATCTGCGCAAAGAGCGGCAGGAGCGACCCCTGCGACGCCTTCGCGTAATGGACATCGCTCACGGCGGCGATCCGGACTGTCTCGCTGGTAGGCATGCGCCACCGTACTGAAGGATTCGGGCCAGCGGGCGGCGCTGACGTGCCGAGTCGCCGCCCTCTCCCCTAGCCCCAGACTTGCGAATACCGGGCTCGACTCAACATGGAAGCCAGATGTCCGGCCAGTCCACGCTCGACGCGTCCGCCCAGGACACCAATACCTTCTACCGCCGCACGCTGCACGTGCTCAGCGACGCGGCGGTGCCCTTCCTCGTGGGGGGCTCGCATGCCTTTCTCGAGTACACCGGCATCGTCCGCAACACCAAGGACTTCGACCTCTTCCTCCGCCGGTCCGACATGGACGCGGCCATGGAGGCATTGCGCAGCGCGGGCTACCGCACCGAGCTGACCTTTCCGCACTGGCTCGGCAAGGCGCACCAGCACGACGACTTCGTGGACCTCGTCTTCAGCTCGGGCAACGGCATCTGCGCGGTGGACGACGGCTGGTTCGAGCACGCGGTTGAGACGCAGGTGCTCGGCATGCCGGTGAAGATCGTCCCGTGCGAGGAGCTGCTCTGGCAGAAGTCGTTCGTCATGGAGCGCGAGCGCTTCGACGGCGCCGACATCATGCACATCCTGCGCGCGCGTGCCGGAGACCTCGACTGGAACCGGCTCTCCGAGCGCTACGCGGACCGGTGGCCCCTCCTCTACACCTACCTGGTGTTCTTCTCGTTCGTGTACCCGGGAGAGGTGCACCGCCTGCCGGCGCACGTCATGGAGGACATGGCGCACCGGTTCGCCGAGCACCGCCGGGCGCGGCCGGACGAGAAGGTGTGCCGCGGCACGCTGGTGAGCCGCGCCCAGTACCTGCTCGACATCGGCCAGTACGGTTACGCCGACGCCCGTCTCGCCCCCCGCGGCGGCATGTCGCCCGAGGACGCGATCTTCTGGACCTGGGCGATCGATCACGTGAAGTAGACGAACGAGTCGCGAGAGCTGAAGAACGAGAAACGCGTAACGCGTAACGAGTAACGAGTAACGAGTAATCTGCGGGGGGGCCTCTCGAGCGGATGTCACCCCGCAGGAGCGCAGCGAGTGTCGGGGTCACTGTCCCGTGCTGGGAGTCTGACCCAAAGCACCGGACGCTGACCCCGACACTCGCTCGCTGCACGCGCTCCTGCGGGGTGACAGACGCTCGGGATGTCTCTCGACTTACTCGTTACTCGTTATTCAGTTCTCGTGACTCGTTACTCGGTCTTCTGCATACTGCTTCAGCTTCCGGTAGAGCGTGCGTCGATCGATGCCGAGGCGTTCGGCGGCGCGGCTCTGGTGGCCGTCCACCTGGTCGAGGACGTGCAGGATGTAGCGCCGCTCCAGCGCATCGAGCGTCTCTCCGGCTTCGAACGCCGCATCGTCGCCGCCCCTGCTCCGGGATGGCGCGCCCTCCAGCGGCTGATAGGCCGACCGTTCGACGAAGTGCTCCAGCTCCCGCACGTTGCCGGCCCACCCCTGGCCGACGAGGTGGAGCATCGCATCCGGCGGCACGGGCGGAAGCTCGCCGCCGCCTTCGCGGGCGAGACGGCTGCGGAAGTGGTGGACCAGCGTCGGGATGTCCCGCCGGCGCTCGCGCAGCGGCGGGAGCGCGATCGGAAGCACGCTGAACCGCCCGAGGATGTCGTCGTCGCTCGTGCAGAGCGGCGCCCGCTCGGGTCCCTCGCGCGCGGTGAGGATGAGGCGCACGTCCACCGGCACCAGGCCGGCCGCGCTCCCGGTCTCTCGATGCACTGCCCGCTCGGCCAGCACCGCCGCGATCCGCACGCGCAGCGCATGCGGGATGTCGGGAAATCCGTCGAGCACCAGGGTTCCCCCGCGCGCCTGCTCGAACAGCCCGCCGCGGGGCCGGCGCTCGTCGCTGCCGGTGGTGCCGAACAGCTCCGCCTCCAGCATGGACGCGTCCGCGCCCGCGCACCGCACCGTCACGAAGGGGCGGCTGGCGCGATCCGAGAGATCGTGCACCAGGCGCGCCACGAGGTCCTTGCCGGTACCCGCCTCGCCCGTGACCAGCACGGTGATGCGCGATCCCGCCGCTCGACCCACCAGCTCGCGCACGCGGTCCATCGCCGTGGAGCGGCCCACGAGCGACTCGGCCACCCGGTCGCCGACGCGCGCGCGCAGCGTCGCCACCTCGCGCAGCAGCTGTCCCGCGTGCACCGCACGGTCCACCGCGAAGAGCAGCGAGTCGATGGCATCCGCGCGCCGGACCACGTCGTAGGCGCCGAGCCGCAGCGCCTCGCGCGCGTCGTCCCGCTCCGACTCGGCCGCGAGCACCACCACCTGCGCGCCACCGGGCGCCGCCGCGAGCTTCGTCACGCCGTGCAGTCCCGCGTGGCCAAGCGCGACCAGCACGACGTCGGCGCCCATGCGCTCGAGATACCCCAGCGCCTGCTCGACGTCGGTCGTCTGCACGGTCTCATGCCCCGCGACGCCGAGCAGGTGCCGGTGATCCGCGGCGTCGGGGCCAACCGCTTCCACGATCAGCACGCGTGTGGGAACTGTCATGCGGGGAGTATCGGCCTCTGCCTGCCGATTCCGAAAAGCAACCCGCGTCGGCTCCAGTCGTGGCGCGAGTCAGGCCCCTGTTCGGGATGCCCGTGTGCGGCGCGGAAGGGGCGAGGCTACGACGCCACCTGCTCCGGAGCGAGTCCGAAGCGGCGGTTGCGCCCCCGGAAGTCGGCGAGCGCCTCGGCCAGGTCGTCGGCCGTGAAGTCGGGCCACATCTTGGAGACGAACTTGAGCTCCGCGTAGGCGCACTCCCAGAGGAGGAAGTCGCTCAGCCGCTGCTCGCCGCCGGTGCGCACCACGAGGTCCACGTCGCGGGCCGGGAGCCGGTCGTTGTCGACGCGGGCCACGAGCTCGCCGAAGGCCTCCCGCGACACGCTGTCGCCCCGCAGTGCCGAGGCCGCGCGGAGCACGGCGTCGCGCGCGGAGTAGTCGACCGCCACGCGAAGGTGCATGTTCGCGCCGCTCGCGGTGAGCGCTTCCACCTGCTCCACCGTGTGCCGCAGCGAGGAGGGCAGCCGGTCGCGCCGCCCGAGGATCGTGAGCCGCACGCCGTTGTCCAGGCAGCGCTTGGCCTCCCCGAGCAGCGCGCGCCGGAAGAGGCGCATCAGCGCGGTGACCTCGGCGCCCGGCCGCTTCCAGTTGTCGCTGGAGAAGGCGTACAGCGTGAGCGTGCCGACGCCCTCCCGCACCGCCGCTTCCACGATGTTCCGGGCCGCGCGCAGCCCCGCTTCGTGGCCCGCCGAGCGCGAGTAGCCATGCGCCGTCGCCCAGCGACCGTTTCCATCCATGATGACGGCCAGATGGAGCCCGGCGAAGCTCGCGATGGGCGCAGCCGCCCCAGAGTGTCGTGACATGAGTGCGTGGTCTCAGCGCTCGCGCGTCGCGCGGATCAGGGCTTCCATGTGGTCGAGATAGCGCTCCAGCGCGCGGCGGCCCGTGGGCGTGAGGCGGTACTCGGTGCGCGGCACCCGCCCCTCGAACGACTTGGTGCAGCTCACGTATGCCGCGTCCTCGAGCTTCCGCGCATGGACGCTCAGGTTCCCGTCCGTGGTGCCCATCAGGCGCTTCAGGTCGTTGAAGGAGAGCGTGTCGTTCACGGCGAGCGCGCTCACGATGCCCAGCCGCATCCGCTCGTGGATCAGGCGGTCGAGCGCCAGGGCGCCCTCCTCGGAGGCCGGCGCGTCGGCGGCGCCCTTCACCGACTGGAGCGCGGGCCCCGGGGAGACCGACGCGTCGCGCGCGCGCTTCGCCGCATTCTGCCTAGCCACCGTGCCTCCGCGCGATCAGGGTTCCGAACAGCAGGTGCAGCCCGCCGAAGGCGAAGGCCATGAGGACGCGGGCCCACGGCAGCGGCGCGAACAGCGTGAAGGTGCCGGCCGTCATGAACGCCGCCCCCATCACGGG
>JAQBPZ010000408.1 GCA_028287225.1 Gemmatimonadota bacterium | reverse complement strand
GGCCCCCGCGCCGCCGCCGATGGTGAACAACGGCGCGAGCGTGCCGCCGCTCGTCCCGCTGCCGAGGTAGACCGCCCACGCGATGAACTTGAGCACCACGAGCATCACCAGCGCACGGCCGACGATCGTGCCGCCGAGGATCCCCTCGATGTTGCTGTAGCCCACGCCGAGGATGCGCGGCTCGATGTACCCGCACACGCCCACGGCGATCGCGCCGATCGCGGGCCACCACATCCAGTGGATCGGCAGCCGCTCGAACGCCTCCTCGATCAGATACGTCAGCCGGCTCACGCCGACGGCGAAGGCGCCGATCACGGCACCCAGCAGCGCGTAGATGATGAGCGCCTCCCCGCCCGGCTGGACGAAGGCGGGCACGGCGAACACGGGTGCCGTGCCCTCGAAGGCCACCCGCACCGCGGCGGCGACGGCGGCCGCGAGCGCGACGGGGATCAGGGAGCGCGGCCGGTATTCGAACAGGAGCAGCTCCACGGCGAGGAGCACGGCGCTGACCGGGCTGCCGAAGGTGGCGGCCATGCCGGCGGCGGCGCCCGCGGCGAGCAGTGTCTTCCGCTCGTCGGAGCTCACGTGCACGTACTGGCCCACGATGGAGCCCAGCGCGCCGCCGGTCGCGATGATCGGACCCTCCGCGCCGAACGGGCCGCCGGTGCCGATGGCCACCGCGGCGGAGAGTGGCTTGAGGAACATCACGCGCATCGGGATGCGGCTCTCGCCGCGCAGCACCTTCTCCATCACCTCGGGAATGCCGTGGCCGCGGATCGCGGCCGACCCGTAGCGCGCCATCACGCCCACCACGAGCGCGCCGACCACCGGGATCACGAGGACCCACGCGCCCACGTTCGCGTCCGCCGGTGAGGAGAACGCCGTGCTCGCGCGATGGAAGAAAGCGAGGTTCGTGATCAGGCCGATGAGCATGACGAGCAGCCGGGCCACCACTCCCGCCGCGGCGGCGATGACGAGGGCGAGCCCGCAGATGAAGACGGTGCGGCGATCGACCGGCATGTACACGTCGGGCACCTGATGCTCGGCCGTCGCGTACGCCTCGCGCTCCAGCTCCAGCCCCGGGGACACGGGGATCGCTCCGTCGGCCCGCGCTGTGCCGGTGCCGAGGACGGAGCTCGCAGGTCCGCGCTCGCGGTCACTCATCGCGAGCGCCCCGCGGCCGGCTCGTGCTCGAAGAACAGCGGAGCCGCCTCCCCCGACAGTCCGGCGGCGTCCAGCCATGCCTCCAGCCCATCGGCGAGGCTGTCGCGCTGCGCCGCCGGAAGGCGCGCGAGTCCGTCGACCAGCTGCGTCTGCACGGTCGGCGGCGCCGAGTCGGTGAGGGCTCGTCCGCGGGCGGTGAGGGCGATGACCATCCGGCGCGCATCGTCGCTCGCCGGCGTTCGCGTGACGAGCCGCCGTTCGACGAGCAGGTTCAGGATGGCCGACACCGTGCTCTGGTGCGTGAAGGTCAGCGCCGCCAGCTCGTTCACGCTCAGCGGCCGGTCGACGGTCGCGAGCTGTCGAAGGATGAAGAGCTGCGCGCCGCTGATGCCGGACGAGGCTTCCACGGCGCGCGCGGATCGGGACAGGGCACGCACGAGGCGGCGCGCGGCGACCATCGACCGCGTGGCCGCGCCATTTATATGGGTATCCATATATTCAAGTCTACCCATCCTGCGGGGCAGAGACAACGGCCGTGCCGCGCGCCGGGTGGGCGATGGGAGGAGGTGCCCTTCCCTCCCATCGCGCCCCGTGCGCCGGTCAGGTCAGGTGGTGACGCGCGCCGGATCGGGCTCGAAGAACATCGCCCCCAGGCCGCAGCCGGCGAGGACAACCGCCAGCAGGAGATGCAGGTAGACGTCGTACCCGCCGATGGGCACGATTCCGAGGAGGGTCGGGGTGAAGAAGCCGAGCACGCCAAGGAGGAGATACGCGGCGCCGCTGCCCAGCGCGTAGGTGAGCGAGCGTGCGCCGGTCCGGCTGGCCCACAGCCCCCACACGCCGAAGAGCAGGTGCACCACGTTGTGCAGGGCGTTCACGGGAAACATGCCGAGCAGCATGCCCGAGCCGGTGCCGTCCATCTGCATGACGCCCATGCCCATCGGCGTGAAGCCGGCGAGACCGACCAGCACGAAGATTGCCCCGAAGCCCATCGCAAGTCGCTGAATCGCGGTCATGAGACCTCTCCCGCGGCGCGCGCGGAGTGAAGGGTGAGTGCGAGACAGGGATCGGCAGGCGCTGTCGACCCGGTCCATACGTACTGGACGTGGCACTTCATGGCGCGCAACGCGACACCGGCGAATGGCAGCCAGGCCGATCGGTCAGAAGGACGAGGCGAGCGACGCCCGGAGCGGGGACTGCCCCTCGCTACCGCGGCGAGGAGATCACCAGCCGGAAACCGTCGGGATCCCGCAGCCGGAAGGCGCGCGCGCCCATGACGTCCGCCGGCTCCGACTCGAGCGTGCCGCCGCGCGCGCGCATCCGCGCCGCCAGGCCGTCGATGTCCTGCGCGGTGGTGAGCTGCAGGGAGATTCCCTGGCCCTTGATCCGGTCGGCGCCCTGTGCGCCGTTGTCCTGCGTGAGCAGGACCGGCACGCTGCCGGCGCGCAGCGACGCGGCGAACAGCGTACCCTCGCGATCGAAGGTGCGGAGCACCGTGAACCCGAGGACGTCGCGGTACCAGGCGATGCTCGCCTGGAGATCCGCGACCGTCAGGGATGCCGAGAGAAGGCTTGCCGTGAGCGGCCCGGACTCGGCGCCAGCCGTGCCCGCGCGGGTGTGCGGCGGAGTGGAGGACATGATACACCCGATCGGGACAAGGTGAGCGTCACGCGTGCGGTTGCGCGCGCATCCGGTGCCGACGATCACCTGACGACCGCGCCGCCGCAAGGCGGCCGGACCAACTGCGCGCAGCGCGTCGAGGCACTCGACGCGTTCCGGCTCCACCACCCGCCTGCGCGCCGGCGTCGTAATGACATCACGCCACGCCAAGACGAGAGCCCCGATGGATGCACCGGGGCTCTCGTGGCATCGGTGATCGATCGGGCGTCAGCCGGCGAGCTTCGCCGCGACTTCCACCAGCCGGCGCGCCTGATGGCGGATCGCGTTCAGCACCGGCTCCGGGATCGGCTCGCCGTTCGCGGTGACCGTCACGCCGTACGGGTTGCCGCCCGACTGGAAGGTGATGGGATCGGTGAAGCCCGGCGGGACGACGATGCATCCCCAGTGACAGAACATGTTGTTGAGCGACTGCACCGTCGTCTCCTGGCCGCCGTGCGGGTTCTGCGCGCTCGACATCGCGCTCGCCGCCTTGTCGGCGAGCTTGCCCGTGCCCCACAGCGGACCAGTCTGGTCGATGAAGGCGCGCATCTGGCTGGCCGCGGCGCCGTAGCGGGTCGGTGCGCTGAACAGGTACGCGTTGGCCCACTCGAGGTCGGCGTTCGACGCCTCCTCGATGTGCGCCGACCGCTCCACCTGCGCGCGCCAGGCGTCCTGCCCCGCCACGATCCCCTCGGGGACGGTCTCGCGGACCTTGCGCAGCCGCACCTCGGCTCCCATGGTGCGAGCGGCCTCGGCGCCGACTTCGGCCATCTGGTGATTCGTGCCGTAGGTGCTGTAATAGATGACCGCGAGCCGAACGTTCTTCATGCGACGTCTCCACACGTTCAGGGTTGGATGCCGACGACGCGCGCCGTGACGACGCGCGTGCGCAGGCCGGCGCCACGACGCATGCTTCACGCCCCCGCGACGCGGACAGCAGTTCCCTCGCTAGGTACCGCAGAACGTCTGGAGAACTCGCTCGTGCGCGAGCGGCGGCTCGGCATAGCGCGCGAACTGCGGCTGGCTCTGGTACGGACGCGAGAGCACGCGCAGCAGCTCGTGGAATGGCGCAAAGTCGTCGCGGGCGACGGCCGCCTGGATGACCGCCTCCACCAGGTGATTGCGCGGAATGAACGCGGGGTTCACCGCGAGCATCGCGTCGCGCCGCACGTCGGGATCCACGGGTTCGTCCGCCAGGCGCCGGCGCCATCGCGCCGCCCAGGCGTCGTACGCCGCCGGCTCGGCGAAGAGACGGCGCACGCGCGCATCGCCCCCCGCGGATGCGCCGTCCATGAGCGACGCGTCGCACAGCTCGCGAAAGGTGAGGGTGAAATCCGCGCGGTTCGCCGCCATCCCACCCAGCAGGTCGGCGATGAGCGCGTCGTCGTCGTCACGCTGCAGCGTGAGGCCGATCTTCCGCCGAAATCCGCGCCGGTATGCGCTCTCCACCGTGGGCGCGTACTGGTCCAGCGCCGTGTTCGCCTCGGCGGCCGCGGCCTCCGCATCCGCATCCGCCGCGAGCAACGGCAGCAGGCACGCGGCGAACTGCGTCAGGTTCCACAGGCCGATGTCGGGCTGCCGTCCATATGCATAGCGGCCACGGCGGTCGATCGCACTGAACACCGCGGCGGGATCATGCTCGTCCAGGAAGGCGCACGGCCCGTAGTCGATCGTCTCCCCGGCCACCGACATGTTGTCGGTGTTCATCACGCCGTGTATGAATCCGACCGTCATCCAGCGCACGATCAGCTCGGCCTGCGCGTGGATCACCGCATCGAGCAGGGCGCGGTACGGCTGCGCCGCACCGGCGGCGGCGGGATAGTGCCGGGCGATCACGTGATCGGCCAGCAGCCGAACGGCCTCGACGTCCCCGCGAGCGGCGAAGAACTCGAAGGTGCCGATCCGGATGTGACTGGACGCGACGCGTGTGAGGATGGCGCCGGGCAGCATCGTCTCGCGCATGACCCGCTCGCCCGTCGTCACGGCGGCGAGCGACCGCGTGGTGGGGATGCCCAGCGCGGCCATTGCCTCGCTCAGGAGATATTCGCGCAGCACGGGGCCGAGCGCGGCGCGGCCGTCGCCACGTCGGGAAAACGGCGTCCGTCCGGCACCCTTGAGCTGGATGTCGCGGCGGATGCCCTGGCGGTCGATCACCTCGCCAAGCAGGACCGCGCGGCCATCGCCGAGCCGGGGCACGAAGGAGCCGAACTGGTGACCGGCATAGGCCGTCGCGATCGGCTCGGCGCCTTCGGGAACGAGGTTGCCGGCCAGCGCGCGGACGCCGTCCTCGCTCGCGAGCCACACCGCGTCGAGCCCCAGCTCGGTCGCGAGGGGCACGTTGAGCTGGATCAACCGGGGTGCGGCGACCGGCACGGGAGCGACGCGTTCCGAGAAGCGGTCGGGGAGGCGTGCGTAGCTGTTGTCGAAGGGAAGACGGGTCATGTCGATGACATGCGCATGCGGCGCACCTTGCGGGAGGAGATCACGATAGTCATGCCTTGACGCGCATATACGTTATTTGTTATATACTCATCATGGAATCCACGTTTGCGGTCATCGCTGAGCCCAATCGGCGAGCCATCCTGAGCCTGCTCGCCGCGTCGGAACGCTCCGTCGGCGAGATCGAGCACGCGCTCGGGATGCCGCAGCCGTCGGTCTCCAAGCACCTGCGGGTGCTCCGGGACGCGGGCTTCGTGGAGGCGCGCGTGGACGCGCAGCGACGCCTGTACCGCATCAGGCCGGAGCCCCTGCTGGAGCTGGAGGCGTGGCTGGCCCCCTTCCGGCGCTTCTGGGCCGGCCACGTCGACGCCCTGGAGCAACGCCTCGACCGCATGGAGCCAGAGAGAACCGATGACCAGCCGTGAACAGTATTCGCCGGGCCGGCCCGCAGGAGCCTCGGTGCGCAGGCAGGGGGAGACGTGGGCGCTCGTGCTCGTTCGCGAGCTGCATCATCCCCCGGCGAAGGTGTGGGAGGCGCTGACCGAGCCCGAGCACCTGCGGCAGTGGGCTCCCTTCGACGCCGACCGCAGCCTCGCGAGTCCCGGACCCGTGACCCTCACGACCGTCGGTGCCCCCGCGCCGCAGGTCTCCGCCACGAGCGTCACGCGCGCGGAGGCGCCGACGCTGCTGGAATTCACGTGGGGTGGGAACGACCTCCGCTGGGAGCTCAAGCCGCACGGCAGCGGCACGCGCCTCACGCTCTGGCACAACATCGACCGCCGGTTCATCGCGCTGGGCGCAGCGGGCTGGCACCTCTGCTTCGACGTGCTGGAACGGTTCCTCGCCGGCCAGCCGATCGGCCGCATCGTCGGCGCCGATGCGATGACGTTCGACGGAGGGCGGCGCCTGCACGCGGAGTACGCGACACAGTTCGCCGACGAGACGCAGGAGGTGAGATCGTGACGACGCCAGGCGGCAGCGACGTCCAGTCGGCCTCGGAGCGCATATCGAGCCGGCTCGCCGAGCTGGGTGACTGGCGCGGAAAGACGCTCGGCAGGATGCGCAGGCTCATCCGGGAGGCGGTGCCCGGCGTCGTCGAGGAGTGGAAGTGGATGGGCACTCCGGTCTGGTCGCACGAGGGCATCATCTGCACCGGCGAATCGTACAAGTCGATCGTCAAGCTCACCTTCGCGAAGGGCGCATCGCTGAACGACCCGAGCGGCCTGTTCAACGCGAGCCTCGACGGGAACACGCGCCGCGCGATCGACATCCCCGAGGGCGTGGAGGTGGACGAGGCCGCGTTCAGGGCGCCCGTCCGCGAGGCGGCCGCGCTCAACGGCTCCGCGAGGCGGAAGGCAGCGACGAAGCGGGCGAAGCCCTAGCCACGACCGTTTCCACTGGAACGGATGCTGCTCATGAGAGTAGAAGCAGACTCATTCTTCCGACTCCCGAGTGGTAACTGGTATGAGACGCATCTCTCCGCTGGTCTTCAGCCTGGTCCTGTTCGCGGCGGCCGCGCCTTCGGCCCGCGCGCAACAGGTGACTTCGACCGCCGACAGCCTCGCGGTCGTCACGGATTCCGCGGCGGAGCCCGGCCTGGTGCGCTCGATGGTCTCCAGGGCCGCGGCCCCGGTGCGGTTCGTCCGCAATTTCCGCTCGCACAGCGATCGTGCGGAGTACACGGCGGCGCGCGCCGTCGCGGAGCGCGCCAGGGGCTACCGGGTCGTCATCGACATCGGTGACCATCGCCTGTGGGTGATCAACGGGAGCGACACGCTGCGCTCCGCGCCGGTCGCGACGGCCAGCAACACCACGCTGAGCTATGCCGGCAAGACGTGGCGGTTCGAGACGCCGCGCGGCGTGCGCACCGTGCTCGGCAAGGACACGGAGCCCACCTGGGTGCCGCCGGAGTGGCACTTCGCCGAGGTCGCGAGCGAGCACGGGCTGCGCCTGCGCACGCTCCAGCGTGGCCAGGTGGTGCGGCTGCGCGACGGCACGCGGCTCACGACACAGGGCGACGAGGTCGGGGTCATCCAGCCGGGCGAGACGGAGTTCGTGCCGCTGGAGCTCGACGTGCACGTGGTGTTCGACAACACGCTCTTCGTCCCTCCAGTGGGCACGAAACAGCGGACCATCGCGGGAGAGCTCGGGCACTACCGGCTCAAGCTGGGCGACGGCTACCAGATCCATGGCACGCCGTACCAGAAATCCATCGGAACCTCCGCCTCGCACGGCTGCGTGCGCATGCGGGACGAGGACATCGAGTGGATGTTCCACAACGTGCCCGTGGGCACGAAGGTGTACCTCTACTGAGCTGACGCGCGGCGCCCCCCGCTGCGTGAGCGGCGCCGCCACGGGACACGATCCTCGCTACCGGTAGCTGAGTCGGCCCCGGACGATCGACGCGGGGGGAGCGAGGACGTGCGCCTCGCGCTTGCCCGGCGCGAACAGGTGCACCACCGGCACGCCGATCGACACGAGGACGTCCGCGATCAGTCGCCGGTGGCAGCGCCACCACAGCACCTCGGCACACATGATGGCGGTGCGGAGTCCACCAGCCAGCATGAGCAGCTCGCCGAGGCCCTCCGCGAACTCGTCCGTGTAGACGTGGTCCGCGTAGGCGCGGAACGACCGGTGGGTCCATCCGGTGTTCACCGACTCCGGGTCCGGGCGACGTCGGCCGCCCAGCTGCGCAATCCACCGATACGCCACACCGCGGTGCCCGAGTGCGTCCTCCAGCGTTGCCGCATCGTACTGCGGCAGCCGGCGCGATCCGGGAAGCCGCCGGACGTCGACGACCAGCTCGATCCCGGGGTCCTGCAGCGTGAGCGCGAAGTCGTCGAACGGCCGCGTCGAGTGGCCCACCGTCCAGAGGCACAGGGTGTCGCTCATGCCGGCGCGAGGCGGCGGGGCCGGCGTGCCGGCGCGCCCGTCGATCGTTGGCTGAGTGATGAAGCGAGTACGCCGCGCTCAACCAGTCGGGCGCTCATCGTCGATCCGCAGGCGAATCGTGAACGACGACCCGGCCCCCGGTTCGCTCTCCACGCCGAGCGTCCCGCCCATCTGATCGACGAGGGAGTGCGAGATCGCCAGGCCGAGTCCGATCCCCGGCAGCGTCGCGGTGCCCTCGCTGCGATAGTAGGGCTGGAAGATCGCGTCGCGTTCGGCCTCGGCGATCCCGGGGCCGGTGTCGGTCACGCGGATCTCGCCCCAGGCACCTCCGGTGGCGACCATCACGGTGACCGCGCCGTCCACGGGCGTGAACTTCACCGCGTTGCCGATCAGGTTCACGAGCACCTGGCGGATGCGCGCCATGTCGCCGCGTGCCGCCACTGGGGGGCCGTCGGCAAGGCCAAGGGTCTGCTGCTTCGCGTAGGCCGCCGGGATCAGCATGTCCACGGCCTGCCGGGCCACCTCGCGGAGCTCGACTGCATCGTCGCGGACCCCCATCACACCGGCGCTCAGCCGCGCCATGTCCATGACGTTGTCGAGCAGGGAGAGAAGGTGCTGTCCGCTCATCCGCATCATCGCCAGGGCGCTGCGCTGCTTGTCGTTCACGGGGCCGAGCAGGCCGTCCTGGAGAATCGCGCAGAAGCCGTCGATGGAGCCGAGTGGGCTCCGGATGTCGTGGGCGAGGGTGGCCAGTGCGCGGTCCTTCGCATTCGTGGCACCTTCGCTGGCCCGCAGCCGGCTTTCCAGTGCCGGCCGTACCTCCTCGCTCACGCGCGCATTCTCGAGCGCCAGCGCGGCCTGGTCGGCGAGCGCCGAGAGCAGCCATTCGTCGAATTCGGAGCAGTCCCGCGCGAGCGCCGCAGCCAGCAGGCCGGTCACCGAGCCTCCGACGACCAGCGGAACGGCGAGGAAGCAGTCGCCCGACACGTCGAGCAGGCCCTGCAGACGTCCGATGACCTCGTCGGTCAGTGGAGCCCGGAACCGTGCGACGCGCTCGTCGTCGATGCCGTGCGACGCGCGCACCTGAAGCTCCCGGTCACCGTCGTGGAGCATCACCACGGTTCGGGTGGCGCCCAGCAGCTCGGCACCCTGCGTCGCCGTGAGCCGCGCCGCTTCGTCGATGGAGGTGGTGTACGTGAACGCCCGGCCGATGTCCGACAGCTTGCGCAGCTGTTCGTACTTTCCATCGCCGAGGTCGAAGCCGGCGATCACGCTCGATCCAGCACGGCCAGCCCGGCCGCGCTGATCTCGACTTCCTGCACGCGCGTATCGTGCGCGCTGCCGCGGGTCTTCAACACGCGGAGCGAGCGACGCGTGCGCTCCTCCCCGTCCACCGTGAGCAGCAGCACGTTGTCCGAGAGGTAGCTCATGGCGTTCTGCATGCCGTTGCCGGCGATGGTGTTGCCGGTGGTCTCGAAGTTGAGGATGCTGGTGATGCCGCTGACCGCGAAGTGCTGCACGAGCGCGTACAGGTAGTCGTGCAGCCGCTGCGGATCGGTGGCGGCGCTCGCGAGATCGCCGAGGGCATCGATCACGAGACGCCGCACCTGGCGCTGCTGGATGCGACGGAACATGTCCACGATGATGCTGTCGATCTGCAGCTCCACCGGCGAGGCGTACACGAGCTCGAGGCCCTGCGCCTGCGCGACGTCGGGGTCGGACCCGAGGTTGCGGATCGTCCGCATGAGCTGCGACGGGTTTTCCTGGAAGTTCATGTACAGGCTCGGCTCGCCCAGCCGTGCCCCTTCGAGGGCGAACTGCAGGCCGATGGTGGTCTTGCCCGCGCCGGACGGTCCGGCGAGCAGCGTGGTGCTGCCGCGCCAGACGCCTCCGTCGAGCATGGCGTCGAGCCCCTTCACCCCGGTGGAGATGCGCTCCGTCGACGGCTCGTAGCCCTCCGGGATCTGGGGGCTGACCAGGCGCGGATAGATGTCGAGCCCCGCGTGCGTGATGCGGAACGCGTGGGCGCCCTCGAGGTACCGGCTCCCGCGGAGCTTGTAGACACGGAAGTAGCGTTCGTCGCGATTGCCGAGCCGGCGGCGCGACATCTCGACGATGCCATCCGCGATCGCGAACTCGGGATACAGCAGGAGGTCGTCCTCGGTGTACTCGCCGAGCAGGAACGCGGTGGTCCCATACGCCGTGAGCAGCGCCGTCATCTCGTAGACCATCCGGCGCCGCTCGGCGACGGACGGCATCAGGTCATGCACGGCCTTGAACGAGTCGATGACGATGACCTTCGGCGCCTGCGTCGTGATCGCGCGCCGCAGGAGCGGGATGAGTGCGTCCGGTCCGTGCTTCGCGAGCTCGGCGCCGGCGTCCTCGAAGATGACCTGGGTCCCGAGCTTGGTCTCGTCGAAGAAGCGGAAGCCCTGCAGGTAGCGGACGACCTTGGCGAGCGGCTCGGAGAGCGTCGTCAGGTAGAGGATCGGCCGGTCCTCGCCGGCATTCTCGAAGATCAGCTGCTCGGCGAAGATCGTCTTGCCCGAGCCCGGGTGCCCCATGATGATGTTGATGGAGTTCGCCGGGAATCCGCCGCCGAGGATGTAGTCGGCCTCGCGGTTGCCCGACGTCAGGCGCTCGATGCCATCGACGAGCGGCGCCCGCGGGTCGCCGTGGCGGTCGCTGGCGACGTGTGATGCGGTGCGTGTCGTCATGGCGCGGTCGCTCCGGCGTTCGACTTCATCAGCACTCCGTTGATCGCGGCGAGAAAGGTGGATTCCACCAGCGGCTTGCGCAGGAAGGCCGCGGCCCCCGCGTCGTTCGCGCGCGCGGCGGCGGCAAGAATGCTGAAGACGATGACGGGCACGTCACCGACGGTGTCGTCGGACCGCACGAGCCGGCACAGCGCCAGGCCGTCGATCTTCGGAATCAGGATCTCGGTGATCAGGAGCGCGGGCGCGGCGGCGCGCACGCGGTCGAGCGCGCTCTGGCCGTCATCCGCGAACTCCACGTCGAAGCCGGCGTCATTGAGGAAGTACGCCTGCAGGTCCCGGACGTTGCGGTCGCCCTCGGCGATGAGGATCCTCGGTCTGCCAGCGTCGGCCTTCTGCATCCTCGCTCCTCAGGATAAGACGCGTTGGTCACGGAGGAGCCGCGTGTGGCACCGCCAGTCGCACTCCTGCCCACTGCCCGATCGCCGAACTTCCCACCCGGCGCCCGCGCCGGCCCGGGCCGACCAGGAGCCGACCTGAAGCCTCACGGCGCGCTGCGCCAGCCCCGACGCGGCCCTGCACCGTGCGATCGGCTCGGGAGTATCGAGATGACCGGCCGGGAGAGGCCGCTGCCCGACGAGGTCTGCCGACACCGGATCCGGTCCCGGCACGATGCATCCGGGCGTCGATCGGTCATCCGTCGAGCCGTCGCGCACCCACGATTCGAGCGCTCGAATATACTCACGCTGCACGGGGCCGGGCACTCGTGTCGACCGCCCGCGTTCCGCCTCCACCCACCCCGGAAACCTCTGCAAGAGCCCGTCTTGAATTGGCTCGGTGCGTGCGCGCGGCGCAAGTGGCGCGACGGGGACTCGAATGTGCATCTCGAGCAGCAGGCATGGGCCGCGTGCGTTCGAGCGGGGTTCGCCCGCCGACGCCCCGGTCCCTGTCGACGAAACGTAGTTCGTCGTCCAACGCCGCGCCTACCCGCCGACCGGCCCCGTGACGAGACTTCCGGACTTCAGTCGCAGCAACACCGAGCCGATCCTCGCCGAGTGGGAAACGTTCGCGCGCAGCCTTCCGCTCGGGGATTCCATGGACATCGCCGCCCTTCGCGATCACGCGAAGGAGATGCTCGGCGTGATGGCCACCGACCTGAGCGCCGTGCCGACGCCGCAGGAGCAGGCGAGCAAGGCGCAGGGGCAGCTGGATGCCGGCGCGCTCGAGTCAGAGGCGGTGGACCAGGCGATCGCCGAGTCGATCACCACGTACACGCGGGAGCTGCGGCGGTCCAAGGACCGCTTCCTGGCCATCCTCGGCCATGACCTGCGTACCCCGATCGGCGCGCTCGTCATGTCCACGCGGTTCATCCTCGACACCGGCGATGGCCTGAGCGACCCGCACCGGATGCTGGTGACGCGCATGGAGGCGACGGCGCGTCGCATGAATCGGCTGGTCGCTGATCTGCTCGAGTTCACCCGCACGCGCTTCGGCGAGGGGATCCCCGTGGTGGTGTCCGCGATGGACGCCGGGCGGATGCTGGAGGATGTCGCGGCCGAGGTGCGCTCTTCGTATCCCACGAGCGCCGTCAGCGTACGGAGCACCGGCGACCTGCGCGGAGCGTGGGACTGCGAGCGGCTGTCGCAGGCGATCACGAATCTCGTGAGCAACGCCGCGCACCATGGGACCGAGGGCGCGCCGATCGAGATCGCGGCGGACGGTTCCACCGACGCGCTCGTGATCTCGGTGCGGAACCAGGGCCCCGCCATCGCGCCGGAGCAGCTGGATCGCATCTTCGACGAGACGACGGCACTCGACGCGCCGCGGGCCGGCAGCGACCGGCGACACCTGGGGCTCGGGCTGTACATCGTTGCCACGATCGTGCACGCCCATCGGGGATCGATCACGGCCCGGTCATCAGCCGTGGAAGGGACGGTGTTCAGCGTTCGCCTGCCACGCGATACCGCGTCCAGCCCCGACGCGCAGCGCCGGGCGCAGTGACGCCGCGACACGCTCCCCATTCGTCACGGAGCCGCCATGACCGCCGTTCCCGCTCCCCCGCGCTCCCCGAACCGCATGCGCGCCGGCGTCACGATCGGCATCGGCATGGGGGGCTTCGTCGACGGCATCGTGCTGCACCAGATTCTCGAGTGGCACAACATGGGCTCGTCGGTGCTGCCGCCCACGACGATGGACTCCATGCGGCAGAACATGATCTGGGACGGCGAGTTCCACGCGGCCGTCTGGCTCATCACGCTGATCGGGGTCCACCTCCTCGTCGCCGACGCACGCGGGGGCGCCGCCCTGCCCACGACGGGCGCCCTGTGCGGCCAGCTCCTCCTCGGCTGGGGCCTCTTCAACGTCGCGGAGGGGATCATCGACCATCACTTGCTGAATCTGCACCACGTCCGCGACCTTCCCGCTCACGTCCCGCTGTACGATTGGCTCTTCCTGGCGATCGGCGGCGTCGGCTTCGTGCTGGTGGGGTGGGCGCTCGCGCGGCGCGCGCGGCCCGGCAAGACGCGATAGTCGCGCGGCGCCGTCAGCGCCGCCACGAACGGGCGCTGGCGTACGCGGTCCGGCGACGCCCCACTCGAGGCGGTCCGCCGTCGCTCCTTCGTCAGGCTGGCCCGGTCGCGGCCGCGTCCCGGTCGCCGTTCCGATTCCGCAGGTAGCGCACGATCATCCGGCATGCGATGAGCCACGCGAGACCCGCCGCGAGCCCGCCGAGCACGTCGCTCGGGTAGTGCACGCCGAGGTAGACGCGGCTGAACGCCACCAGCACGGCGATGGCGAGCGCGGCGACGTAGAGCCACGCCCTTCGCGCACCGTGCCAGCCGAGCAGCGTCGCGACGAGGATCGCGAGGGCGGGATAGCACACCATCGACTGCATGGCGTGCCCGCTCGGAAAGCTGTACGAGTGGCCGAAGAGGTAGCGCGCGGCGTACTGCGGGCGGGCGCGATGCACGGTCGACTTGAGCACCAGCTGGATCAGCCAGCCGCCGGCGTTCACCGCGAGCCAGCTCCAGAGGAGCAGCCGTTCGTCGCGGCGCCAGAGCCAGACCGCCGCGGCCACGATGACGACCCCGACGCCCACGGTGCCGAGCATGGTGACGATGTTGAACACGCGCAGACCGGCCGCGGTCGCGTGCGCGTGAAACCACGCGTTGACGACGAAATCCCAGCGGACCAGCGTCTCGTTGTCGAGGACTCCGTCGAGCAGGCCGCTGAATGCCCACAGCGCGCCGCAGCAGAGGGCCAGGCTGATGGTGAAGCGCAGGCCGAGTTCCGACCTGCGGTCGAACCGCGCAGCGAGGAAGCGATGCAGGCGCACTGCGCGGTCGATCGCGTGAAGGTTACGGCTTGGCCTTCGCCGCCTTCGCCGCCTTGGCGTCGGCCTTCGCCTCCGCACGCTCGGCGGCGGGCGACTCGTGCTTGTTGCTGACGAGCTTGCCCGAGATCGCGTCGATGTTGACTTCGTCGATCCCCGACTTGCCCGCCACCTTCATGTCGAAGCTGTAGATCAGCTTTCCGCCTTCGCGCTCGATCTCACCGGCCTCAATCTTCGAGTTGGGCACGGTGCGGAGTGCCATCGCGCGTGCATCCGCCATGGAGAGCTTGGCTTCCTTCTGCAGGTCGGCCTGCGTCTCCACCTTCTTGTGGTGGCCGGGTCCCTGCTGTGCGCCGGCGACGCTGCCGAACGTGAGTGCGGCGATCGCGAGCATCCTGGTGATTCGCATGTACGGTCTCCTGAATGTGTGAAATCAGATACGGTCTGCCTTCACGTGATATACCCGCGATGGTTGCAACCAGGCGCGCGCCGTGCCGCATGTTAACCCAATCATAATGTCCACGTCCAGCGCGAATGCGGAATGTCATCGGGCATTCAGATAACTCGGCCGAAGCTGAACGCCGGATGACACGACGGCGACGACTTCGGTGCGTGCGCCATCGCCCCGTCAGGATCGCCGGCTACGTTTCACTGCATTCGTACGTCGTCGTACGCCACCATCCGCCGATCCCAAGTGTCCCATCGCTGTCTGCGCGTCCGCATGCTCGCCCTGGCGATCCTGGGGCTGCTCCTCCCGCTCTTTCCGTTCGGCCCTGCCATCGCGGCCGCGCAATCGACGCCCGCCGGAGAGATTCGCGGTCGCGTCGTGCACGCCGGCGCGGGAGCGCCGATCGCCATCGCGACGGTCGACGTGACCGCGCTGCCCGCCGCAACGACCGCGGGCCGCGCGACGACCGCCGCCGACGGTACCTTCCGCGTGTCCGGACTGCGGCAGGGACGCTATCGGGTGGTCGTTCGGGCCCTCGGCTTCGCGCCGAAGACGCTCGCCATCGTCGAGCTGAGCGCGACGCAGACGACGGCCGACGTCGGCACCGTCGTCCTCAGTGCAACGCCGCACCAGCTCCAGTCGCAGACGGTGACGGCGCAGCACGAGGAGGTGGAGATGGCGCCGGACCGCACCACCTACGTCGTCCGCGACATGCCGACCACCAGGGGCGGCACCGCGCTCGACGTCCTGCGCAACGTCCCCTCCGTCGACGTCGACATCGACAACGTCGTCAGCCTTCGCGGCAACAGCGGCGTGATCATCCAGATCAACGGCCGTCCGAGCCCGCTCAAGGCGGCGCAGCTCGGCAACTTCCTCGCGCAGCTTCCCGCCGACGCGGTGGATCACGTGGAGATCGTGCCCAACCCGTCGGCGCGCGACGACGCCGATGGCGTCGCCGGCATCATCAACATCGTGCTCCGTCAGAAGCCGGAGGCGGGTACGAGCGGTGGGGTGACGGTCGGCGGCGGCACGACGGGCCACGTGGACGTCGGCGTGAATGCGGGCATCCAGCGCGGGCCCTTCTCCACGTTCGGGAGCTATGCCCTGGTACGCGACAACCGTCCGCGCGCCGATGCGATCTTCCGCGAGAATACCTTCGCCTCGGTGCCGTCCTACCTGCAGGAGACGGGAACACGCACCCAGATCCCCCTCGTCCACACCCTCACCGGCAACGCGTCGTACGAGCTCGGCAAGCAGGACGAGCTCTCCGGCGACCTGCTCTACAGCCAGCGGCGCGAGTGGGAGACGTACGGCATCCTCTATCGGAACCTCGACCAGTCGCTCGCGCTCACGAGCGCGACCGATCGCTACTCGGAGGACGTGAACCACGAAAGCAGCGCGGAAGCGGCACTCGAGCACAAGCACCGCTTCGCGCAGAAGGGACACTCCATCACCAGCGCGCTCCAGTTCGAGATGCACGCCGAGGGGGGACCGACCGACATCCTCGAGCACGCGCTGTCGGCCGCCGGGATGCCCGACGCAACGACACTGCAGCAGACCCAGACGGCGTGGACGCACTCGAGCATCTCGTCGCTCAAGCTCGACTACGTGCGCCCCCTTGGCGGCGGACTGCGGCTGCAGTCGGGGTACAAGGGCTCGCTTCAGCGCATCCGCACGACGATGGACGTGCAGAAGTACGACTTCGGGCAGTCGCAGTACGTGGCGGACGTCGCGCAGGCCAGCGACTTCACCTACGACCAGCTGGTCAATGCCGGTTACGGAATGCTCGACGCCCAGCTCGGCCGGCTGCAGCTCCAGGGGGGAGTCCGCCTGGAGCACGCCGGCACCACGTTCGACCTGCGGACGCGCAACCAGACGTACGACAATCCGTACTCGAGCATCTTCCCGAGCGGCCTGGCAGCATTCGCGCTCGACGATATGCACCAGATCAAGCTCTCGTACTCCACCCGCATCCGGCGCCCCGACGACGCCGACGTGCTCGACCCCACCCCGCACGCGCTGGATCCGCTCAACGTCTCGGTGGGCAATCCGTACCTGCGGCCGGAGTACATCCGCGCCCTGGAGCTCGGCTTCCAGCGCACCGGGGAGCGTGTGACGCTGCAGCTGACGCCATTCTACCGTCATACGCTCGATGCCGTACGCACCATTCGCACGATCGACTCGCTCGGCGTCTCCACTCGGACCTTCGCCAACGTGGCGACGAACGATGCCTATGGCACCGACGTGACCATCGCGCTCGGTGGAGGCGGCGCGCTGTCCGGCTTCGTTGGGGGGAGCGCCTATCGCCAGGTGAGCGACGCGAGCAACCTGGACCCGTCGCTGTCGGTGCGCACCTTCGGCTGGAGCGTGCGGACCAACGCGGCATACCGCATCTCCCCGACGATCGACGCGCAGGCGCTCGTGGCATACGTGGCGCCCGTGACGGTGGAACAGGGGTGGAACGCGGCACGCACGCGCGTCAGCATGGCCGTGCGCCAGAAGCTGATGGCCGACCGGCTGAGCCTCACGCTACGCGTGGCCGACCCGTTCAATACGGCGCGCGAGCGCTCGACGACCACGGACCCGCGCTTCCGTCAGGTCACCGACCGCACCCGCTCCATCCGCGGCCTGCTCCTCAGCGCCTCGTGGAGCTTCGGCAAGCCAGCGAAGAAGGGAAAGGACCAGATCGACCTGAACGACGCGCCGTAGGCGCCGAGCGCACCCGCGTCAGCCCCTGGTGCGGCTCAGCTTCTGCGCCTCGTCGAGATGCTTGCGGAGCTCCGGCACCGACTTCGAGACGAGGGCCTTCACCTGGGCATCCTTCGCCGCGCCGCTCATCGCCTGCGCGTCCTTGATGTCCTGCTGGTGATCCTCGATCTCGTGATTGACGAAGGCGGTGTCGAACGCCGCGCCCTTCGCGATGCCCCGGAGCCTGGTCATGGCGTGCATGATCGCCTGCGTCGTGGAATCGCCCGCCGCGGCCTGGGGGGTGATGGAGAGCTTCTGCGCGAGGACGACCACATCCTTCTGCCCCTTCGTGTGGTCGACGATGAGGTGTTCGGCATAGCGCTTCACCGCCCCGTTCGTCGCCATCTCCTTCGCCATCGTGGCGATGGCCACCTCGCCAGAGTCCCCGGCGATCTCCTTCGCGAGGATGTTCGCATCCGTGTAGTGCGCCGGATCGGCCGGCGCGCTCGCGCTGTCGGACCCTGGCGTGGCGCCCGGCGTGGGAGTGGTGCCCGACGCCGTGATCGCCGAGCTCGCTGTCGTGGTCGTCGACGTCGTGGTGGAGGTGGTGTCCGTGGTGCTCTTGTTCTTGCCCGAGCACGCAGCCACGCCGGCTGCCGCGAGCACGAGCCCGAACACTGTCCGATGGTGCATCATGGTCGACACTCCTGGTGAGGGCGTTCCCGGAACGCCGCGGTGTCGGCGAGCCCGTCCGCTGCGCGGTGCGGACGGGAGCCGCCTGGCGATCCTGCTTCATGCAGGGAGCGCGCCCACGCGCAGCGCGGCGCCTTGACGCGACAAGCGTCCGGCTCGGTAGCCCGAGCCGGACGCGGCAGGTCCAGGGGCCGAAGCGCGTGCCGCGCCAGGCCGACCGGCTACGTGTTCATGTCGTTGGTCGGCGCACGCAGACGCCTCAGATTCCGCGGAAGCGACGGGCCGTCGCCACGCGATTCACGCCGAGGACGTACGCGGCCGTGCGCATGGAGCAGCCGTGCTGGTCCGCAGTCCGGCGCACCTCGCCGAACGCGCGTCGCATGACACCATCCAGCCGGCCGTTGACCTCGGCCTCGCTCCAGTAGTACGCGGCCCGGTTCTGCACCCACTCGAAGTACGACACGGTGACGCCGCCGGCATTCGCGAGGATGTCGGGGATGACGAACACGCCGTTGGCGTCGAGGATCGGATCGGCCGCCGCCGTCGTCGGCCCATTGGCCCCCTCGCAGATGATGCGCGCGCGGATCGCGGCGGCGTTGCGGGAGGTGATCACGTTCTCCATCGCCGCGGGCACGAGCACCTCCACATCAAGCGCGAGGAGCTCGTCGTTCGTGATGGCGTCGGCGCCGGGGAACCCCTCGAGGAGCGCATGCGACTTCAACCACTGGACGGCAGACGGGATGTCGATGCCATCCTTCCGGTACATGGCGCCGGACCTGTCCCCGATGGCCACGACCGTGGCCCCCGCGGTGTGCAGGAGCTCGGCCGCGATCCCACCAACCTTGCCGAAGCCCTGCACCGCCACCCGCGCTCCCCGGAATGGAATCCCGAGGTGCGCGAGCGCCTCCTCGATCACGATCAGGCATCCTCGTCCGGTTGCCTCACGTCGGCCGAGCGATCCGCCGAGCGCGATCGGCTTGCCCGTCACCACGGCCGGCGTGTGACGCCCGACGTGCTTCGAGTAGGTGTCGAGCAGCCACGCCATGACCTGCTCGTTGGTGTTCACGTCGGGAGCGGGCACGTCGGAGTCGGGGCCGAGGGTGTGGATGATGCCCGAGGTGTAGCGCCGCGTGAGCCGTTCGAGCTCGCCCTGCGACAGCGCGAACGGGTCGCACACGATTCCCCCTTTCGCGCCCCCGAACGGGATGTTCACGACGGCGCACTTCCACGTCATCCAGGCGGCGAGCGCCCGCACCTCGTCCTGGGACACCTGCTGATCGAAACGGATTCCGCCCTTCCCTGGGCCCCGCGTCGTGGAGTGGATGACCCGGTATCCGGTGAACACCTCCACGTCGCCGTTGTCCATCTCGACTGGTACGGACACGGTGATCTCGTACTCGGGCCGGCTGAGGATCCGGTTCAGCCCCGCGTCGAGTCCGAGCAGGCGGACGGCACGATCGTACCGCACGAGCATGGCGGCATTCGGGTTCGACTCGGCGTCCGGGAGACCGTTCGCGTGATCTTCGGGGGCATGAAGCTCGCGCGACGCAGCTGCGTCGCGCGAGCCGTTCGTCGTGTTCATCGGGATGGTGGCGGTCATATGTTCTCGGTGGTTGTCGGTATGGTAGACGTGGCGTCGGGTGCATCCCGAGGCGCGACCCCCAGCGTCTCGAGGGTCAGTGGAGTCCAGAATTCCATGCGCTCGTCGCGTGGCAGCGGCCGCCGCGCCACGGCCGCCGCGCGAAGTGCCGCGACATAGCGCTCGTAGAGTCTGGGCTGCCGTCCCCAGAACAGACCCGAGATCTCCATGAGACCGCGGATCAGGTCGCCCCGGAAACTGCCGCCGCTCGCCAGTGGGTCCCGCTCGACGATCACGAGCGTGGCGGGCACCACGGCCATGAGGTGCTCGCCGGTGAGCAGCGCGACGAGCAGGTGCCGGCCCGAGCGGGCCGCGAGTGCGAGGTGAGCGCTCGTCTGTCGCGGCTCCGTCACCCCGCCTCCGACGATCCGCGGTGCCGCGGCGGGGTTCTCCGGGCCGTGGCGCAGACGGACGACTGCAGGACGGGCACGTCATACGCGGCGGGCAACGGATGGACCATCGGGGCTCCGGGATGAAGAGTGGTGGGACGAACCCGAATCAGCGCACCGCACCGCAGGCGACGCAGTACTCGCTCTCCGGCAGCACGATGGATCGGCCGAAGGGGATCTGGGCGTGGCACCGCGTGCAGATGCCGTACGTTCCATCCTCCAGGCGCTGGAGCGCACTGAGCACGGCCATGTACTGCGCATCCGCCAGCACGCCATCGACGACCTCCTCCTCGGCCGGCATGAAGCGCTCGAGGCGTGCGCGCTCGGCAACGAGGGCCGCGCGAAGCTCCGCGCGCTGGTCCGACGTGAGATGGCCTGGTCCGGCGTCCAGCAGGTCGGTGGTGTTCGGCATGTGGTGGCTCCTGTCTGATGTGTTCACGACATGTGACTGCGCTGCGGCCTCGCCGCTCCTGGAAGTTGCCGAGCCGTCGACCCGCTCCGTTCGGAACGCGTGAACGACGGCGGCATCCGGTACCTCGGCGTGCATGTCCGGTGGGGTCATGCCTCCACCGCCGCCACGGCGTGCGTGTCGCGAAGCAGTCCCTCGGCACGGATGGCCTCGTAGATCTGCTGCGCCAGCTGCAGCATCGTGGAGAGCCACATCGCCGGCGGCACGTGGAAATCGAGAGCGTACGCATCGGCCGTCTCGTAGCCGCTCGCGCCCGTGCGGATCACTGCGCCGACCAGCGAGCCGTTCACGAGGATCTGGTCCTCCGCTGTGGCGGTCGTCGCGTCCTGTCCGCGCGGCACGAACCGGCCGGCGTGATACAGGCGTTTCAGCACGGGCATCACCGCCGCCACGGCGGCGTCCGCGTCGGCGCGGTCGGCGAACCCCTGAAAGCGGATGATGCCGGCCGTCAACAGGCCGACGGACGTACGAGCGGCGGAGATGTCATAGGTCGCGACGTCGCGCCGGGTCAGTTTGAGTGGAATCAGCATGCGTGAGTGTTCCTCGAGATCTGCGGGAGTTTTCGGTGTCGCCGCGCATCGATGCGCAACGGCAGGAGACGTCGTGCGCTCCGCCGCGGGATGGAGTCCGGTCCACCGGTCGGGCCAAGCGAATGTCGAGCTCACGAACCAGGTGCGGTTCGCTTCCCTGCTAGGCGGTTCGTCGGAGCCGCGCCGGGATCACCCTGATCGCGGCGGGCGGCAGGTGATCACCGTCGTCCGGTACCGTGCGTCGCAGCAGACGACGGATCCCTCGGTCGTGACCCCATCGATGCGTGTCGTGAGGCGGGCCATGGTTCACTGTCGGAGTGCCCGGAAGCACGAGTGTGGGACAGCACGCGGCCCACGTGACGAAGCGCGCCGTGCTGCCCACCGGAATCAGCAGATGCTCGCCAGCGCCGCCGCCGACACTGCGCTCCGCCGGCTCGTGGAGGACGCCGTACGCGGTGGAGCGGCCGAGCACGATCAGGCGCGCATTCCGCGCATTCGCGCGGCCGATGATCTCCTGTCCCGGGTCCCCGATGCGCACGTGCGAGGTCACCCCGACATTCCCCACGGCGCCGAGAACGAGTGCGTCGAGCCATGCCGTCGCCTCGGTCACCGCTTCATCGTCCAGGGTGCCGCTACGGAAATCCGACGCGTCGCTCCGGTCGGTATGCCCCGCAGTCGGCCTGGCACGCAGGTTGTCGCGTGGCCGCGCGACCGGGGCGCTCGTGCGCAACTCGCCCGCTCCGTGCGGCACGCGAAGCGCGCGGAGGTAGCCCACGAGCTCCGGGTCGATCACGTGAATCACCTCGCACGGGAGCGACGCACCGCCCGCCGCGGCAAAGCCATCCCGGACGAGGTGCCGGGCCTGCTCGGAATCATCGATGGCGAGTATCGCCGGACCGTCCGCGGCGGGCGTCTCGACGTGCCGCGCGGGCACGATGGCGATGGGAACCGCCAGACGCGACATCAGCCGATGCGCAGTCGTGGCGCCGAATCGTGCGCTGCCACGGCGAGTCTGGGACTGTCCCACGCAGACGATGTCGGCGCGGAACTCCCTGGCGGCGGCGACGAGCGCGTCGGGCAGTGTCCCCACGCGAACAGCCGTCCGCAGCCGGTCGGACCCGATCACGCCGGCAAGTCCGTGCAGCCCCCCTTCCAGCGATGGGACCAGCTCATCGAGCAGCGCATGGAAATCGACGCCGCCGTCGCGCAGCCATGCCGGCGCGCGGGGCGCCCGCACCACGTGGACGAGGATGATCTCCGCGTCGCTCGCAAGCTCGGTCGCAGCCCAGCGGGCGGCCTGCAAGGATGCCGCTCCGAAATCGATTGCGACGAGGACTGTCTTGTGCTGCATCGCGTCTCCGCGCGACCACGCGCAGAAAACGCCACCGCCCCACATGCGTTGCAGCGCAGGCGGGGCGGTGGCGGACGGGAATGCTCTCGTCGGGGGCCCGGTGCCGGACCCCAGGCTCAGCCGCTACGCGGCTGGCTGCCCGGAGTCCTGTTTGCGCTGTGCGGGTACACCCATGCGTCCGGCGGCATCGGCTGCGATGCCACGAGACCCATGGGCGGCCGGCAGCCGCACGGCCGATACACGCGTGCAGTGGGAGCCCGAGGTGACGAAGCGCGACTCGTTCGTCTCGGTCACCGCGGTCACTCGGCTCCGCCCCGTCCACGACGCGACCCGCCCTGCCCGCGCGTCGTACGACGCTGGGACGCGGGCGTGGGTATATTCGCGATCGGAAACCGGAAGCAGCGGCACGAGGCGTGGCATCGAGGCTGGGTGAGGCGAGCCCCCGGTGATCGATGAAATCCCCGGGGGCGTGCCATGTCTGAGCTCCATGAACGTATATCCCCCGCGCCCGGAAAGGTCAACCGAGATGGCGGTCCTCGGGCCGACGATCGCCGCCACATTGAGCGAGTGGCCGAGAGGGCTCGCTTGATTGATTCCTGGAACGCCAGCGGCGGATCGCCGCGACACCGACATCCGTGAGGACCGCGTGCGCGTATTCATTGTGGAAGACGACGAACAGCTGAGCGCCGCTGTCGCGCGCGGGCTGCGGGACCAGGGCATCGAGACGAACGGCGCACGCACGCTCGACGCAGCGCGCGAGGGCATCCTCTTCGCGATGCACGACGTCATCGTGCTCGACGTCGTGCTCGCGGACGGCTCCGGCTTCGATCTCTGTGCCATGCTGCGGAGCCGCGGAATCACGACGCCGGTACTGATGCTCACCGCCCGCGACGCCGTGGCGGACCGCATCCGGGGGCTGGAGGCCGGGGCGGACGACTACCTGACGAAGCCCTTCGCCTTCGGGGAGCTGGTGGCCCGGCTCCGGGCGCTGGCGCGCCGCGGGCCCGCGCTCGTGCCGGAAGTCGTGCGGGTCGCCGATCTCGACGTCGACCTCGGGTCGCGGCGCGCACGCCGCGCCGGCCGGCCGATCGTTCTCACCGCCAAGGAGTTCGCGCTGCTCGAGGTCTTCATCCGCCACGAGAACGTGGTCCTCGATCGCGCCACGATCACCGCACGGGTGTGGGATGAGAACCACGACCCGGCCGGCAACACGCTCGAGGCGCTGGTGCGCCGGCTCCGCGCCAAGATCGACGACGGGTTCGCGCCGAGGCTCATCCACACCGTGCGCGGCGCCGGCTACCGATTCAGCCCTCTCGCATGACCGGCCCGGCGAACGGTGACCTGGCGCGGAGCGCGCCGCGGGGGATCGGGGCTCTCGACCGGCTGCGGCTGCGGATCACCGCATGGTACGTCGCCACCTGCGCGGCCATCCTCGTGGTGCTCGGCGCGGGCCTGTTCCTCGTCGTCGCGCGCGAGATCGGCGGCGACCTCGACGAGACCCTCGCGCAGGCCACGCGGGAGCTCGTCGCTGCGCACAGGACGGCCGGTGTGGTGCTTCGGGTGCCGAACGTCGCCCTGTACGTGACCGATTCACTGGGGCGTGCAACGCCGCTGGATACCGCCGGCCCGCTCGTCCGCCGGGTGGCGCTGCAGGCCGTGCACGCGGGAACGGCCACCGCCGAGCTGCCGACCGCGAAGGAGCATGCGCTTCGGCTCTCGGCGCGGACCTTCCGCGATCCGGCGGGTGCGCTGCGCGTTGCGGTGGCAGCGGCGGATCTCGAGGACCTCGAGGACCGATATCTCCGACTCATCGCCGAGTTCGTCGTGGCGGCCGTGACGGCGTTGCTGCTGGTGGCGTTCGGCGGCGCCTTCCTCGCGCGCACGTTCGCGCGTCCGGTGGAAGCCACCGTGGAGCACATGCGGCAGTTCATGTCGGACGCCGCCCACGAGCTCCGCACTCCCGTGGCGGTGCTTCGCACCGAGTCGGAGGTCGCCCTGGCCCGCGCGCGCGACAGCACCGACGACGCGGCGGCCTTCGCCCGGATCGCTGGTGACGCCGCGCGGCTCGCGGGCGTGGTGGACGACCTGTTCACGCTCGCGCGCGCCGAGTCGGGGGAGCTTCCGGTGGACGTCGCGCCGCTGTTCCTGGACGATCTCGCGTCCGACGCGGTGTCCGCCATGGGGAGTGTCGCCGTCAGGGCCGGCATCGCGCTCCGATTCGGCGACTTCGAGGAGGCGCCGGTGGCCGGCAGCGCGACGCTGCTCGGCCGCACGCTCTGCATCCTGCTGGACAATGCGCTCAAGTACACGCCCGCTGGCGGCGAGGTGCGCGTCGCCATCCGGTCCACCGCCACCACCGTGAGCGTGGAGGTGACGGACACCGGCATCGGCATCCCGCCCGCTGCGCTGGCGCGCGTGTTCGAGCGGTTCTATCGCGGCGATGGCGCCCGCGCGGCCAGTGCGGGCGCCGGACTCGGGCTCCCGATCGCCCGCCGGATCATCGAGCTGCACGGGGGGTCGCTCGTCCTGCGCTCCACGGCGAACGTCGGCACCACCGTTACCCTCTCGCTTCCTCGACGCAGCGACTGAGTCCGGCGCCCGCAATGGCCGCGTCCGCCACAATGTGATCGTCCCGTCAGGTTCGCGCGCTACCCTACCGGGCGCAGGCGACATGAACCGTTCGAGGGAGACGAGCCTCACGTGGGTTGGCGATTCCGCAGGTCGTTCCACTCCACGCGCGCCGCCGCGTGCGCGCG
>JAQBPZ010000389.1 GCA_028287225.1 Gemmatimonadota bacterium | reverse complement strand
GCCCCCAGCACGGGAGAGCATGCCCCGACCGCTTCGCTGCGGGGTGACACCACCGCTCGGGACGCTCCTCGACTCACTCGTTACTCGTTACTCGTTTTTCAGTTCTCGTTATTCGTTACTCGTTTTATGTTCTTGGATGCCCACCGGCCTCCGCACTGCCGACTACGACTTCGAGCTTCCCCCGGAGCTGATCGCCCAGGCGCCGCTCGCGCGGCGTGACGCCAGCCGGCTGATGGTTCTCGACCGCGCGGCGGGGACCATCACGCATCGCACCTTCGCCGACCTCCCGGACCTCGTGGCACCGGGCGACCTGCTCGTCGTCAACCGCTCGAAGGTGGTGAAGGCCCGGCTGCTCGGCACCCGCCGCGGCTCGGGCGCTCCTGCCGAGATCTTCCTCCTCACCGCGCTCGGCGACGGACGCTATGAGGCGATGGTCTCGCCCGGCGGAAAGCTCAAGCCGGGCCGGGTGGTGGACGTGGGCCCCGGCTTCAGCGTGGAGATCCTCTCGGTGACCGAGCGGCGGACGCGGATCGTGCAGCTCCGGGCCGACAGTGGCGTGGAGGAGGCGATCGAGGCGTTCGGGCACATCCCGCTGCCGCCGTACATCACGCGCGGCGACGACGCGGCCGACGTCGATCGGTACCAGACGGTGTATGCCCGGGAGGCGGGGTCCGTGGCTGCGCCGACGGCCGGCCTGCACTTCACCCCCGCGCTGCTGGAGCGGCTCGCCCTGCGGGGTGCGACGCGGGCCGAGGTCGTCCTGCATGTCGGCGCGGGCACCTTCAAGCCGGTGGAGGCGGACGATCCGGCCGCGCACGTGATGCACGAGGAGCGATACACCGTGCCGGTGGAAGCGGCCGAGGCGATCGCCCGCGCGAAGCGTGACGGCGGGCGGGTGTGGGCGGTTGGGACGACGACCGTGCGCACCCTCGAGAGCGCGACGGATGCGGGGGGCACCGTGCGGGCCGGCGACGGGGAGACGCGCATCTTCATCCGGCCCCCCGCGCGGCTGCGCACGGTGGACGCCCTCGTGACGAACTTCCACCTGCCGCGCTCCACGCTCGTGATGCTCGTGGCGGCCGCGGCGGGTTACGAGCTCACGATGCGCGCCTACCGGGAGGCCATCGCCGAGCGGTACCGGTTCTATTCCTATGGGGACGCGATGGCGGTGGTGTAGCGTTCGCCGCCTCTCCGCCGCAGGCCTGGTGCTGTCAGCTTGACGCGGATCGCTGCGAATGGTGCACTGAAATCGCGGCGAATGCCGTCCTGCCCTATCTTTTGAATGATGGGAGACAGGGATTCCAGCGATTCGCTGCCCATTCGTGGCGATTCGCGTACACACAAAGCACCGGCACCAGCCTCGATCAGAGTGAGCTTCGAGTTCCAGCTGCAGGCGACACAGGGTGCCGCGCGCGCCGCGACCTTCGCCACCCCGCACGGTGTCGTGCATTCTCCCGCGTTCATGGCGGTGGGAACGCTCGCGACCGTGAAGGCGCTCGACCCCGACGACCTGCGCGCCATGGATGCGCAGATGATCCTGAGCAATGCGTACCACCTGCACCTGCGGCCGGGCGACGAGCTCATTCGCGAGCTGGGCGGGCTGCACGAGTTCATGGGGTGGGACGGACCGATGCTCACCGACTCGGGCGGGTTCCAGGTGTTCTCGCTGGAGGGGCTGCGGACGATCGACGAGGACGGCGTGGACTTCCGCAGCCACATCGACGGCTCCTCGCGGCGGTTCACCCCCGAGAGCGTGATGCGCATCGAGCGCAACCTGGGCGCGGACGTCATCATGCAGTTCGACCATGTGATCCCGGGGCAGAGCGAGGCGCCGGTCGCGCGCGACGCCATGGAGCGCAGCCTGCGCTGGCTGGCGCGCTGCCGCGAGGAGTTCGCGCGGCTGAATGCCGAGGATCCCATTCCCGGCCGCGGCGCGCAGGCGCTCTTTCCGATCGTCCAGGGGGGCATACACTCGGACCTGCGGCGCGAGGCGGCCGCGGCCATCCGCGACATGGGCGATTGGGCGGGCTACGGCATCGGCGGCCTGTCGGTGGGCGAGCCGAAGCCCGACATGTACCGGATCCTGTCCGATGTACATGACGTGCTCCCGACAGATCGGCCGCGCTACCTCATGGGGGTGGGCTTTCCCGAGGACCTGGTGGAAGGGGTGCGCCGCGGCGTGGACCTCTTCGACTGCGTGGCGCCGACCCGCATGGGCCGCAACGGGGCCGTGTTCACGGTAAACGGGCGGCTCAACATCAAGCGCGCCGAGTTCCGGACCGACCGCCGGCCGCTGGATCCGGAGTGCGACTGCAGCTGCTGCCGGCGCTTCACGCGCGCCTACCTCCGCCACCTCTACCTGGCCGACGAGATCCTCGGCCTGCACCTCCTCTCGCTGCACAATGTACATTTCCTCGTGTCGCTGATGCGGCAGGCGCGCACCGCCCTGCTCGGCGGCACCTTCGACGGCTGGAGCGACTCGTGGCTCCGGCAGTACCACTCACGCACCGCCACGACCTCCGCATGAACCCCCTCGGCTTCGCCCCCGCCCTGCTCGCCCTCCAGATTCCCGGCTTCGGCAGCAGCAGCCAGGGGCTGATCTTCCAGGTCGTGTCGATCTTCGCGATCTTCTACTTCTTCCTCATCCGGCCGCAGCAGCAGCAGAAGAAGAAGCACGAGGAGTCGCTGCGCGCCCTGAAGCGCGGCGACCAGATCGTCACCTTCGGCGGCATCATCGGCGAGGTGGTGCACGTGAAGGAGGTCACGACGGGGCGCGGTGGCATGGAGGACCAGATCACCATCCGCTCCGCGGAGTCGCGGCTGGTCGTCGAGCGCGGCCGCATCGCGCGCATCGTGGGCGACGCCGTCAGCGCGGTGAAGGAGTAGCGTCGACCCGTGAGCATCCTCGACATCCGCGTGCTCGGCGATCCCATCCTTCGCCAGGCGACCACGCCGGTCGCGACGATGACGGAGGAGCTGCACCGCCTCATCGCCGACATGTTCGACACCATGCACCATGCGCGCGGCATCGGGCTCGCCGCGCCGCAGGTGGGGCGCACGGAGCGGCTGGCCGTCGTCGAGATCGACGAGCAGCGCCTGGTGCTCATCAATCCCGAGGTGATCGAGCGGGCGGGCAAGGCGAAGGGCGAGGAGGGGTGCCTCTCCATTCCCGACATCTACGCGGACGTCGAGCGCCCGCGCACCATCACGGCGCGCGCGCTGGACGAGCGGATGCAGCCGTACGAGGTGGAGGCCGACGGCCTGCTGGCGCGCTGCATCCAGCACGAGATCGACCATCTCGACGGCAAGCTGTTCGTCGACTACCTGAGCGTGTTGAAGCGCACGGCCGCGCTGGCGAAGTGGAAGCTCGAGGCGCACCACTACCCGGGCCACGTGCGCCGCGTGTCGCTGGAGACGCCCGAGGACCTGGACGAGCACCAGCATCCGGACGAAGAGCTGTGAGAGTGCTCTTCTGGGGCACTCCCGACTTCGCCGCCGCCCCTCTCCGCGCACTGCTCGGCGAGGGGTTCGACGTCGTGGGGGTCGTGACGCAGCCGGACAAGCCGGTGGGCCGCTCGCGGTCGGTGCTCCAGCAGTCGCCGGTGAAGGAGGTCGCGCTGACGGAGGGCATCCCGGTGTACCAGCCGGCGAAGCCGCGCGGCGACGAGGCATTCCTGGCGCAGGTCACGGCGCTCGCGCCGGACGTGAGCGTCGTCGTCGCCTACGGCCACATCCTCCCGAAGGCGATCATCGACCTGCCGCGCCACGGCACGCTCAACATCCACGCGTCGATCCTGCCGGCGCTGCGCGGGGCGGCGCCGATCCAGGCCGCCATCCGCGACGGCCTGGCCGAGACGGGGGTGACGATCATGCAGATGGTGCCGGCGCTGGACGCCGGTCCCACGCTGCTGGTGGCCCGCACGCCGATCCTGGAGGACGAGACGGCGGGCGAGCTCGCGCTGCGCCTGAGCGAGCTCGGAGCGGGCGCGCTGATCGAGGCCCTCGCGATGCTGGAGCTGGGCGTCGCGCGCGCCGAGCCGCAGGACGAGGCGCGCGCGACGTACGCCGCGAAGCTCACCCGCGAGACCGCGCAGCTGGACTGGACCGGCACCGCCCACCAGGTGGGGCGCCACATCCGTGCGTACGACCCCCGGCCGGGTGCGTGGTCGCGGCTGCGGGGGATGGAGGTGAAGCTGTACGGCGCACGCGCCGCGCCGCGCTCCCCGGTGCACTCGGCGGGCGAGGTGATCGCGATCGACGCGAGCGGGATGCTCGTGGCGTGCGGCGAGGGCGCCGTGCGGATCGCGGCAGCACAGCCGGCGGGCAAGCGCCGCCTCGCGCCGTCCGAGTGGGCGAACGGGCGCGGAGTGGCGGTGGGGGATCGGTTTACTGCGTGAACGGCGTTTGCGGTTTGCGGCTGGCAGTGAGCGGTCAGGCCTCGAGACGCCTCTACCGCTGTCGCTGCCTGTCAACTCAACGGCGTTTGCGGTTGGCGGTGAGCGGTTAGACCTCGGGAGGCTTCTACCGCTCACTGCACACCGCAAACTGCAAACGCCCTTGCCGTTGGCAGAGCGG
>JAQBPZ010000333.1 GCA_028287225.1 Gemmatimonadota bacterium | reverse complement strand
GGCCACGCGGCCGCTGCGGCGGTCGCCGCCCCGGTGGCCGCATCGCCCGCCAGCATCCGCGCCGCCGCGGACGCGATGGACGCCGAGCACGAGAAGGGCGTGAAGGCGTTCCCCGCGAAGACGGCGGGCAAGGGCAACCAGCTGCTCCAGCCGAAGATCGTCAACGGCGTGAAGGTCTTCGAGCTCACGGCCAGCGTCATCAAATGGGAGGTCACGCCCGGCCAGGTCGTGGACGCGTGGGCGTACAACGACCAGGTGCCGGGCCCGCAGATCCGCATCGCCGAGGGTGACCGCGTGCGCTTCATCCTCCACAACAAGCTGCCCGAGTCCACCGCCATCCACTTTCACGGGGTGGAGGTGCCGATGTCGCAGGACGGCGTGCCGTTCATCACGCAGCCGCCCATCAAGCCCGGCGAAACCTTCACCTATGAGTGGACGGCGCCGAACCCCGGCTCGCACATGTACCACTCGCACATGAACGCCACGAAGCAGGTGGGCCTCGGCATGCTCGGCGCGCTCATCATCGAGCCGAAGGTGAAGGGTCCCTACGACCGGCCGGACGTGGACGTCGTGATGATCCTGAACGACATGCTCGGCGGCTACACGCTGAACGGCAAGGGATTCCCGGCCACGGAGCCGATCGTCGCGAAGCGCGGCCAGACGGTGCGCGTGCGCTACATGAACGAGGGGATGATGATCCACCCGATGCACCTGCACGGCATGCACCAGACGGTCACCCACAAGGACGGCTGGCCCCTGCCCGCGCCGTACAAGTGCGACACGGTGAACATCGCGCCGGGCGAGCGCTACGACGTGTGGATCAACGCCACGAATCCCGGCACGTGGGCGTTCCACTGCCACATCCTGCCGCATGCCGAGAGCGAGCATGGCATGATCGGCATGGTGACGGTGCTGGTGGTGCAGAAATAGGATGGAACCGGCGACGATGGCGGCGGCGCGCCGCGTCGCGCGGGTGGCGGCGCTGGAACGCTACGGACAGCTGAGCGAGCGGGAACGCGACGTGCTGCTGCTCGTGGCGGGGGGCTACAGCGCCGCGGAGATCGGCGAGCGGCTCGCCATCAGCCCCAAGACCGTCGAGACGTACAAGCAGCGCATCACGGAGAAGCTCGGACTCTCGCACCGCTCCGACTACGTCCAGCTCTGCCTGCGGCTCGGGCTGCTGCAGGCCACCCAGGAGGATTCATGAGCAATCCGCAGATCAGGACGCTCGACGAGGAGGAGGCTCGGGCGTTCCTCGCCCGCTGCCACGTGGGGCGCATCGCCTTCTCGTTCCACGACCGCGTGGACATCGAGCCGCTGCACTACGTCTTCGACGGCGAGTGGATCTTCGCGCGCACGAGCCTGGGCTCGAAGGTGGCCACGCTCGCGCACCGGCCATGGTGCGCGTTCGAGGCGGACGAGGCGGAGGGGGTGTTCTCGTGGACGAGCGTGGTGGCGCGCGGCAGCGTGCACCTGCTGGATCCCGAGGGGGGCAGCGTGGACACCTACGCCAGGGCGTTGGCGGCAGTTCGCGGCATCGTGCCCGAGACCTTCAGTACCTCGGACCCGGCGCCGCACCGGACGCAGCTGCTCGGCATCTACGTGCAGGAGATCACGGGACGTACCGCCACCCAGTGAGCCTCGGGGCCACGCCGGAACTCAGGGCGCGGCGACGCCCGGCACCAGGACGTCGCGCACCCACGCATTGTCCGGTTCCAGCGCCAGGGCGGACGCATACATCTTCTTCGCCGCCGCCCGGCGGTTGGTGCGCTCGTACACCTGCCCGAGCCACGCGTAGGCCTCCGCACGCCCCCACGTGGGGTCGGGACGCCTGGCCGGATCGTTCCTGAAGAAGTCGACGGCCGCGAGCAGCAGCCGTTCCGCGGTGTGCGTGCCCCCGCCCACCTCGGGGCTGGCGTACAACGCGGCGATGCCGGCCAGCAGGTAGACGCGCGGGTTCTTCGCGCCGATCGACATCGCCCGCGCACGGGCGAGCGCGAGCGCCGGGCCGAGGCTCGCGCCGCGCTTCGGGTTCGCGGCCACCTGCCGGCTGTAGATCTCGGACAGCAGCAGGTAGCTCTCGGCCATCGGCCGCCGCGCCAGCGACCGCTCCAGCGCGGCGCGCGCATCGTCCAGGTACGTGGCCATCGTGGCCGCGGGCAGCGCCGCGCCGCCCACCGTGATCATGCGGTACAGGAGGAAGCCCTCGTAATGCCGCAGCAGCGCGTCGTCTGGATAGGCCGCCAGCGCGCGATTCAGGAGCCGGCGCGTCTCCTCCAGCCGGGCCATGCCACCGGCGCGTGTCGCGGCATCGATGGCGGCGCTCACGGTGTCCGCCCAGGCGCGCGCGGTGCGACGCTGGTCGTCCGCACTGCGACGCGGTGGCTGTGCGCTGCGACGCGGTGGCGGCGCGGTGCGACGCTGCGCGTCCGCGCTGGGCGGGACGACGCCGAGGAACAGGACCGCGATGAGCAGGAGTCGGACAGGACGCATGTGTCGGGAGCGGGGGCACCGGCGGTCCGCAGCGCTCGTTCGCGCGGTGCCGCTCGGCAAGCGACCGCGAGAGGTGCAACTCACCGGCCAGGGCGCGCCGGCGCCCCACATTTCCGGACGGGCGCCACACCCCGATACGCGGATCGTAACGAAACGTTACGGCGTGAGCGCTGTGAGCTGCGTCACGGGCACGCTAACTCAATATAGTGCAACGTCTTGGATGGCGTAGTCTCCCACGTTTCCCCGGGCACCGGCCGTGCCCTGCACTGGTGTGCGCCCGAGAGAGCGCATTCCCCTGTCTCAGGAGTACCGAATGACAAGACGCTACGTGAGCCCGGCGAGCCTGCTGCTCGCCTGCTGCACCCTTGCCGCCTGCTCGGACAGCGTTGCGCCCGATGCCGGGCACGCCGTCACCGTCTCCTTCGCGAGCAGCGCCGCCACCACCTCGGCGTCCCGGTCGCCGGCGTCGATCGTATCGCGGTCCGTGACCGCCACCAGCGGATCCGATGTGCTCGTGGTCACGCGCGTCCAGGTGGTCCTGGCTCGCATGGAGCTCCAGCGCGCCGGGGCCACCTGCGCGGCCACCGCGGCGGCGGGCGACGACACCGTGGACGAGCACGAGTGCGCGGAGCTGCAGCTCGCCCCCATGCTCGTGGAGCTGCCGCTCGACGGGAGCGTCGCGAACGTCCTGTCGGTCCCGGTGCCGGCGGGCTCCTACGCCTCGCTGGAGGCGAAGATCCGCGCGCTCCGGTCCGACGAGGACCGGGGACCTGGCTCGCAGGCCTTTCTCGCCGCCCATCCCGAGCTGGCGGGCATCAGCACCCTCGTGACAGGCACCTTCAACGGGCGTGCGTTCACCTACACGGGCGCACCTCGCGCCGACCTCGAGACAAACTTTTCCCCGCCGCTGGCCGTCGACGCGGCGCCGGTGAATCTTACCGTGCACGCGGATGTGACGACCTGGTTCAAGACGCGGTCCGGCTCGTTGATCGACCCGTCCACCGCGAACGCGGGCGGCGCGAACGCGAGCACGGTGGCGGACAACATCCGCCGGTCGTTCCGGGCCTTCCGTGACGACGACCGCAATGGTCATGACGACGACGGTCGCGACCACGCGTGATCTTCTTCCCCGGGTGGGAGGCCGGGCCTGCGCCCGGCCTCCCACCACGACCATCCCTGGATTGGCCGAACTCCGCCTTCTCGCCCTCACCGATTCCTTTCTCGCCGAGTGGCGGTCCCTCGCAGCCGCGAACGGCCTGTCCCTCGTCGCGGTGGACGACCCGACGCTGCTCGAGCCGCGCAAGGGCGTGCTGACCGTGGTCTCCGCGGGCGGCGACGAGGCGATGCTGGAGTCCGCACTGCGGCAGCTGCCGCGCGGCAACTCCTTCCTCGTGGCCGTCGGTGCGCAGGCGGACCACCGGCTCGCGTCCGCCGTGGTACGTGCCGGAGCGGACGACTACTTCGCGCTGCCGGAGGATCACGCGGCGGTCGCGGCATGGCTGCGCCAGGGCGCCGACCGGCTGCGGGCCGAGGTGGATGCCGCGGCGTTCGCCGAGGACGAGCGCGCCCGCTTCCGGTTCGACGGCATCCTGGGCGACAGTCCGGCGCTGCGCGCGGCGCTCGACCGCGTCGCCCGCGTGATCCCGCGTCCCAACGTCACGGTGCTCATCACCGGCGAGACCGGCACGGGCAAGGAGCTGCTGGCGCGCGCGATCCACTACAACGGGCCGCGCCGCGATTCGCCGTTCGTCGACGTCAACTGTGCGGCGATCCCCGAGAACCTGCTCGAGAGCGAGCTGTTCGGACACGAGAAGGGCGCGTTCACGGGGGCATCCAGCGCGAAGCCCGGACTGCTGGAGCTCGCGGACGGGGGCACCCTCTTCCTCGACGAGATCGGGCACCTTGCGCTGGTGCTCCAGGGGAAGATCCTGCGCGCGCTCGAGGAGCGCGTGATGCGGCGTGTCGGCGGCACGCGCGCCATCCCCTTCGACGTGCGTCTCGTGGCGGCCACGCACGTGGACCTCAGCGCCGCGGTGAAGCGAGGCGAGTTCCGCGAGGACCTCTACTACCGGCTCAACGTGGTGCCGGTGGAGCTTCCGCCGCTGCGCGCCCGTGGTGGCGACATCGTCGCGATCGCACGGCACTTCGTGCAGCGGTTCGCGATGGAGTACGGGACGACGCCCCTCGTCATCTCGCCGGCGACGGTGCGTGCGCTCGAGGAGCGGCGCTGGTCGGGCAACGTGCGCGAGCTGCGGAACGTGATCGAGCGCGCCGTGCTGCTCGCACCGGGTGGCACGCTGGACGTCGCAGACGTCGCGGAGAGCGGCGCCGCGGGCTCGCCGCGAACGGGGGACCTCCCATTCCCGAGCACCCTCGCCGAGCTCAATCGCGCCGCCGTGGCGCGCATGCTGGCGATGTGCGGCGGCAACAAGACCGAAGCCGCGCGTCGCCTCGGCATCTCGCGACCCCGGCTCCACCGGCTGCTGAGCGCGACGCTCGCCGACCGCGAGGATGACGACGCCGATGACTGACCCGCGACCGACCATTCCCCCGACGAAGGGACTTCACATGCCAGCTCCCATCAGCCGTGCCGCGCTCGTCGCGGCGCTCCTCACCGTGATGTCGTGTGGCGCGGATGGCATCGCGTCACCCGAGGTGCGCACGGAGTCGGAGCTCAATCTTCTCCACGTGACGTACGACTATCCCAGGCTCGTCACGAGCCGCGTCAGCTTCTGGGCGGTCAAGGGGAAGGCCGCTGGCGCCGACCTGTGGTATCACGCGCGGGCCGGTGCAAGCGACTCGGCGAAGTTCGTCGAGTTCCGCATGGGACCGTCGTCGCTCGATCGGCGGCCCGACGGAACCAGCATCGCGGCCGGCGACTCCGTGCTCATCACGCTCACGGCCACCGACCCGACGCACATGATCATCCAGTACGAGCCGAGCGGCCTGCGCTTCACGAGCACCAGCCAGCCGACGCTCCGGATGTTCTGGACCGCGTGCGGCGACGACGTGAACTACGACGGCAAGGTCGACGCAGCCGACGCGGTGATCGCGAGCCGGCTCGGCGTATGGCGGCAGGAGGGTGGCGGCGCCCCGTGGGAGCGACTCGCGAGCACCGTGAACGCGGGCACGCGCGAAGTGAGCACCGCCGTGTCCGGCTTCACGGGCTATGCGCTCGCCTACTGAGTGATGCGCACGCTCGCCGCGACCCTCCGTCCATGACCACCACCGGCCCCGTCGGATCGCTGCTCGCCTCGGCGCGCTCGCTCGCCGAGGCGGGAGCGTGGGCCGAGGTCGTTGCGCTGCTCACGTCATCCGGCGCCACCGACGGCCCGATGGACGGCGAGCTCGTGGTGTTCCATGGGGAGGCGTTGACCCGCACCGGCCATGAGCGCGAGGCGCGAGACCTCCTGCGCGCCGCGGTCCCGCGCCTGGCCCGGGAGACCGAGCGCGGTCCCTATCGCCGCGCGGTCAACCTCATCGGCGTCGCGTCGTTCACCATCGGCGACCTCGACGAGGCGGGCCGCGCGTTCGAACAGGTGCGGGAGCTCTCCACCGAGGCGGACGACCTGCTGCTGCTCGCGCGTGCGTCCAACAACCTCGGCGCCATCGCCAACCTGCAGGGCCATCGTGAGCTGGCGCTCTCGCAGTATCGCGTCGCCCTGCCCGTGTACCAGCGGCTGGGCCAGTCGCGCGGGCTGGCCGAGAGCTATCACAACATCGCGATCACCTGTCGCGACATGGGCGAGCTGGAGGAGGCGGACGAGAACGAGCGTCGCGCCATCGACTACGCCATCGATGCCCGCTCCCGGCGCCTGGTGGCCATGGGACGCGTGGGTCGCGCCGAGATCGCGCTGCGGCGGGGCGATGCGCCGTTCGCCGAGATGGCCGCGTCGCTCGCGGCAGACGAGTTCGCGACGCTCGCGGATCCACTCATGGAGGCGGACGCGCGCCGGCTCGTGGGCGCGGCGCTCGTGGGACGCGGCCGGGCGACGGAGGCGCTGGCGTCGTTCGCCCGGGCGCTGGCGATTGCCGAGTCCCGCGGCCATGCGTTGAACCAGGCCGAGGTGCTGCGCGATCGCGTGGACGCCTGGCTCATGGAGCGCGTGACCGACAGGGCGCGGGACGACGCGCGGCGCGCCATCGAGCTCTTCTCGACGCTCGGTGCGACAGGCGAGGTCGCGCGTCTCACCGCACGCCTCGAGGCGCTGGACGTCCCCTAGAGGACGACGAAGGCCGACGCCCAGCGTTGTGGCTCCTCGTCCTGCCGGATCGCCACGTCGATGTCCACCACGAGCTGGCCGCCGTCTCGGCGAATCGGGAGTCGGTCCATCGACCGTGTCGCGCGGCCGTCGATGAAGGTGCCGTCGGACCGGTACCGCGACTTGTGCTTGGGGCAGCGGAACTCGCCGTCGCCGGACTCCCACCGCAGCGCGGTGTTCTGGTGCGGACACGAGAGGGCGAAGGCATACAGGTGTCCCGCGGCGCGCGCGATGATCGCGGAGCCGTCCCGGTCGATCACGACGCCGTCCGACGCCGGAACCGAATAGCGCCGCTCCGAAACGGAGTCGGCGGGATGCGGCTGCAGGGCCGGAGTCATGGCGAGCAGGTCGCGCGCCCCCGCGGCCACCAGGCCGAGCGATGCAGCGGCCACACCGGCCAGGCGCAGGAAGTCGCGCCGGTTCGGCTGCGCGGCGCTCACCGGGGGCGCGAGCGGGCAGGCGCCGCACTCGGCGCCGCGCGGTGCGGACGGAGACGGAGTCATCGAGAGGCCGGAGAACGTGGGTGCATCAGGCCGCGCTGGCGAGCGCGACGCCGGCGAGGGTGATGGCGAGCCAGAGGACGATGCTCGCGACGGCGATGGGGCGCAGGAGGCGCCAGGCGCGCTCCGTATCCCGGTCCGAGCGCAGCCGCAGCTCGACACGATTCATGAGCGCGCCGTTGCCGAGCAGCAGCGCGAGCAGCGCCATCTTGAGCCAGAAGACCCACGAACCCACGAAGGTCTCCAGGTCGGCGGCCATGAGCGCCACGCCCGACGCGAACGCCAGGGCGAGCGAGCCGAGCACGACGCGATGCGCGGATCCGAGCTCGGCGAGATGCAGCGCACGGGCCGTGGCGTCACGGTGATGATGGCGAAGCGTGGCACGGTCCAGCGCAATCGCGAGCCCGCCACCGACCACCAGCGCGCCGACGTGCAGGAAGACGATCGTGGTGGAGGCCACGGTGGAGTGGCTGTAGAGATGTGCCCAGGATGCGACGGGCTGCGCAAGCACCGGTGGAAGCCGGAACATGCTGCTCACGCAGCGCGCCGGGCGCCCGGCGACTCGGAGGGAAACCGGGCGCCATTCATCCTAGTGAGTCCCGAACAGCATCGTGGCGTAGCCGGCGAGCGCTCCGCCCATGGAGAGGTACGCCACGCGCCGATGCTCGGCCCGCCGATCCGCGGAGCGCGAGGCGTCGGGACCGAGCTTGATGCCGGCGTACGCGAACCCCGCGTCCGACGCGAGCAGCAGTCCACTGTGGACGAGGCGTCTCGTGCGGCCCTCGCTCGCGTGGCGGGTTTCCCAGAGGTTCCAGGCACCGGTGACCGTGTTGATGCCGAACAGCGCGCCCAGTCCGCCCGCGCCCACCTGGTGCAGCGACATCGCCCAACCCGGCTGCGAGCCGCCGGACTGGTAGAGCTGGTTGCCGGCGATGGACTGCGCGGCGAACAGGGGAAGCAGCGTCCAGGAGGCGAGCTTGTGGATGCGCAGGCGCGTCGCGTAGCCGTCGCTCACCTCGATCGCGCGCGGGCGTCGTCGCAGCGTGTCCGCCTGCGCGGCCGCGGCCGGCGCCTCCGGTGCCGCGAGCGGTGCCACCGCCGGCCCGGGAGCCGGCGTGGTATCGCGGCCGAGGACCGGCGACGCGAGCAGGATCAGCAGGGCGGGGATGACCATCGCGTGCCTACTGGACCTTCACCGTGCCCGTCATGCCGCCGTGCAGCGTGCAGCGGTAGGCGTACGTGCCGGTGGCCGTGGGCATCGTGAGCGACGAGGTGCCGCTGGAGAAGTTCCCCGAGCCGCCGATCGACGTCTCGGCGAAGGTGACGTTGTGATCGATGTTGTCCAGGTTCGTGAAGCGGACCACCGCGCCGGGGGAGACGATGATGTCCGGCGGATCGAACGACAGTGAGCGCATCGTCACCGCCGTCGTGGTCACGGGCGTGCTCGGCGCGCTCGGCGTGGGCGGATTGGTGACGCCGCCGGTCGTCCCGCCGCCGCCTCCGCCGCCACACGCGCCCACGAAGAGCGTGGCGAGGAGAAGCGCCGCATACGGGCGCAGGAAGCTCGGTGACGGGCGGGGGCCTGGAAGTCGGTGCATGATGACGCTCCACGCATGGAAGGAAGGGCGGGCGAACGTCGACATGTAAAGCAAATCCGGGCGCGTCGGAGCTGCGGAGCGCAACTCCTGTAGCGACAACCACTTGCATCGTCCTTGCGGAACGCCGTGCGCGGGCGGGCGTAACGCGCCGATACGCCTGCGGCACGTCGCGTTACGCGCGCATGCGACGAGGGCCGGTGTCCTGTGGACACCGGCCCTCGTCACTCCCGATCCCAGCCGCTCAGGGCTTGAGCGGAACGCTCTTGCGCTGCTGGGTGTCGGCGGGGGCCGGGGCGAGCAGGGGGCTCGGCGCCGGTGCCGGCTGGGCGTCCATCTGCGCGAGCAGGTCGGTGAGGTGCACCGCACGGGCGACGTTCCGGGCATCGGCCATCACGCGGGCCGAGCCCTGGGTGTCGCCCGTGACCTGAAGCACCTCCGACAGCATCAACCCGGTAGCCACGTAAAGGTAGGGGATGCCGACCGACGGACGGTCCACCCAGTCCCGGCGCGAGGCGATCGAGTGCTGTCCGGTGAACACGCTGTCCCAGAGCGTGCGCGTGCGCGCCACGTCCACCCAGCCGGCGCCCGAGACGAGCAGCGTGTCCTTGCCCTGCACGGCGGGGGGCACGAAGATCTTCGTCGCGAGTCCCTGTGTGAGCAGGTAGCTCCCGATCCCGAGCTCGCTGCCATAGCCCGCCGACGTGCGGCTCAGGTAGATCGGCCGCTCGGAGAAGGCGTCGGCGATCATGCGCAGCACGAAGATGTCGGCGCGCTGGAGCACGCCGGGACTGGACAGCCGCTGCGGATCGATCGTCGCCTTGATCGGGCCGCCCTGGAAGGTCATCGGCCGGTCCAGCTGGATGTACGCGGGCACCGAGTCGGCCTGCGACAGCGTCATGTGGATGGGCGAGCCCGTCGGCTTCGGCCACGTCTTGCCGCGGTAGATGGCCGGTCCCGCGGCCGCGTCGTACTCGTACACCGGGCGGCGGATGATCTGCCGCGTGTACCAGTCCGTGTTCAGCAGCGACGTGTTGGCCACGACGACGTCGCGCCGGATGCCTTCCACCTCCTGCGCGTACCAGAGCGGGAAGGTGTCGTTGTCGCCCACCGTCACCACCACGCCGTAGGGCTCCACGGAGTTCAGCAGGTCGCGCGCGAAGTCCCGCGTGTCGGTCTCGCCGGCGCGCGACGCCGTGCGCCAGTTGGTGAACAGCGGCACCAGGGCGAGCAGCAGCACTGGCGCGGCCAGCAGGCTGGCGCGGCGCGTCGGACGCTCCACCACGACGCGGTTCTCGGTGGACTGTTCCCGCCCGATCAGCGAGGCGAGCGAATCCCATACCGCCACCAGCCCGAGCGCGGCCCACACGCCCCAGGCGGAGAAGCTCCAGAGGTAGAAGTAGTCGCGGTCGCGCACCTCGCGCGCCACGCCGGCCAGGTCGGGGTCCTGCGACGCGCCGTACTTGAAGTTCAGGTAGTAGATGAGCACGAGGGTCATCGTGAACATCAGCGACCCGAAATACCAGAAGCTTCGCCGGTCGCGCTGGTAGTGCACGTAGCCGCCGAGGAGGCCGAGCACCAGGAAGAGCGACGCGAGCACGCTCTGCGCGAACGGGTGCTCGTAGTGCGCGTCACGCAGCCACTGCCACTTGAAGTACAGCCACCACATGCCGAGCTGCGCGCTGAAGGGCGCCTGCCGCTCGGCCAGGTCCGGCTTGCCGTACTGGCCGCGGTTGAAGTTGTACATGAACGCGTCCTTCGTGCCCGTGCTGAAGGTGCACGACAGCGTCAGCTCGGTGCGGCATGCAGTGGGCTCGCCCTCGTTCAGCGCCGGGAAGTGCGCGGCGCGGATCGGCTGCATCGCGAAGGGCGTGATGCCGAAGACGAGCGCCGCGATGCAGGCGACGAGCAGCTTCCAGCGCAGCGCGGTCCGGGGGCGGACGATCAGCACCGCGAGACCGACCGCCGGCGCGGCGAGCATGCCGGCCATGTGGTTGGCATAGCCCAGGCCGAGCAGGTAGGCCACCAGCACGAGGGTGCGGTCGGCGCGCCGCCCGTCGGGCGCATCGCTCCAGCGCACCATCAGCCAGCTGATGAGGGCGATGCCGAGGAGCGAGACGGTGTAGACCTTCTCGTTGACGACGCTCTGGTTCCACACGGTGAACGCCGTGGCGCCGATGAGCGCCGCGAGCGCCCCGCCCACGATGCGCTGCCAGCGCGCGGCAAACCAGGAGACCAGCACGCGCTCGGTGATCAGGAACCACATCGCCGCCGACACGGCGCTGGAGATCGCGGCGAGCATGTTGATGCGGACCGCGATGGAGCCGGCGATCGGGAGCACGGCGAAGACCCGGCCGATCAGCACGAAGAGCGGGTTGCCGGGCGGGTGGGGCAGTCCCAGGACCGTGGCCGCGGTGATGTACTCGCTCGTGTCCCACATCGCGGTCGACGGCGCGAGGGTCACGAGGTACAGCGCGAACACCACCAGGCCCGTGATCGTCGCGGCGAGGTAGGACGGACGGTAGTCGAGGTCGGACGGCGTGGACGTCGTCGCCATTGCTCTCACGAGGGGGGATAGCAGACGCCCCGCGAGAGGCGGGGCGGGAGCACAGCATGGAAAGATGATCGCCGCGGCCCGTTTGGTACAGGCCTGCCGTGCTCCCGCCCCGAGTCTCCCTTACGGACGGCGCGTCGAGGTGCCGCTCTTGCCGGTGTGGTGCGTCGTGTCCGTCGTCGTGCCCGCCGCGCCGGTC
>JAQBPZ010000330.1 GCA_028287225.1 Gemmatimonadota bacterium | reverse complement strand
GAGCACGAAGCCCACGATCACGTTGATGATGGTGCAGATCGCCAGCCCGCCTAGGATGCCGATGGGCAGGTTGCGCTGGGGGTTCTTCGTCTCCTCGGCGGCCGTGGTGATCGCGTCGAAGCCGATGTAGGCGAAGAACACGATCGCCGCGCCGTTGTGGATGCCCGTGAACCCACCCGGCGCGAACGGAGTGTAGTTGGCCCCGTTGATCTTCGTGGCGCCCGCGATCACGAAGAGCGCCAGCGCGAGCAGCTTCACGCCGACCATGATGTTGTTCGCCCGCGCGCTCTCCTTGGCCCCGCGCAGCAGCACCAAGGTGACGAGCAGCACGATCGTCGCCGCCGGCAGGTTCACCAGGATGGGGATCCCGGCGATGTGCGGTGCGGTCTGCAGCAGCGAGTGGACGCCGGGATCCGCACTCAGGAGCGCGGTACGGTAGCCGGTCGTGAGCCACACCGGGATATGCAGCAGTCCCCCGGTGAGGGTCTTGAAGTAGTCGGCCCAGGAGATGGCGACCGCCACGTTGCCGACCGCGTACTCGAGGATGAGATCCCACCCGATGATCCACGCCACGAGCTCGCCGAGCGTGGCATACGCATAGGCGTACGCGCTGCCGGCCTGCGGGATCATCGACGCCAGCTCGGCATAGCAGAGCGCGGCCAGGGCGCAGACCCCGCCGAGCAGGAGGAACGAGAACACGAGCGCGGGGCCGGCCGGCTGGCGGATCACCTCGCCCGTCGCGCTGATCTGTCCCGCGGCGGCGGTGCCGATGGCCCCGAAGATCCCCGCGCCGATCACGGCACCGATCGCGAGCATCACGAGGTCGCCCGCGCCAAGGACCCGCTTGAGTCCTGACGGGTCGTCCTCGATCACCGCGATCGGCTTGCGTGCAAAAAGTGCTTTCATGCTGGCTGGTGACCGGTTCCCTAGATGAACAGCGGCGCGAGCACGAGCGTGATCGTCGCGAGCAGCTTGATGAGCACGTGCAGGGAGGGGCCCGCCGTGTCCTTGAATGGATCGCCGACCGTGTCACCGACGACCGCGGCCTTGTGGGCCTCGGACCGCTTGCCGCCGTACGCGCCGGTCTCGATGTACTTCTTGGCGTTGTCCCAGGCGCCGCCGCCGTTGTTCAGGAAGCCCGCCATCAGGATGCCCGTGATCGTGGCCACCATGAGCAGCGCCGCGACCGACTCCGCGCCCATGAACTCGCCCGGCCCGCCGAAGTGCTTGAACACCACGCCGATCACGATCGGGAACATCACCACCAGGGCGCCCGGCAGGATCATCGCCTTGAGCGCGCCGACGGTCACGATGTCCACGCACGCGGCGTAGTCCGGGTCCTCGGTGCCCTCCATGATCCCCGGACGCTCCCTGAACTGGCGGCGCACCTCGGTGATGACGGACGACGCGGCCTTGCGGACGGCCGTCATGGCGAGCGACGAGAACCAGAACACGAGCATGGCGCCGAGCAGGCCGGCCACGAAGACCACCGGCTTGGACAGGTCGACGTGCAGCGTCTGCCCGGTGAGATTGCGCACCTCGTCCAGATACGCGGAGAACAGCAGAAACGCTGCGAGCGCGGCCGATCCGATCGCGTAGCCCTTGGTGAGGGCCTTGGTCGTGTTGCCCACCGAGTCCAGGCGGTCCGTCTTGTCGCGCACCGATGCCGGCTGGCGCGACATCTCCACGATGCCGCCCGCGTTGTCGGTGATGGGGCCGAAGACGTCCATCGCGAGGATGTAGCCCGCGGTGCCGAGCATGCCCATCGTCGCGACGGCGGTGCCGAACAGGCCGCCGATCGCCTGCCCCGCCTCGTTCACCAGGCCGCTGTTCTGGCCCAGGGTGTAGCTGGCGATGATCGCCGCGCCGATCGTGATCACCGGCAGCACGGTGGACTCCATGCCCACCGCGAGACCGGCGATGATGTTCGTGGCCGGCCCGGTCTGGCTGGCCTCGGCGATGCTGAGCACCGGGCGGTAGCGGTACTCGGTGTAGTACTGCGTGATGAAGACGAACAGGATCGACGTCACGATGCCGATCACGCCGCAGAAGAAGTAGTGCCACCAGGCATCGGGCGCCGCCTCCACCTGGAGCAGCGTGCGGCTGGCGAAGAAGAAGACCACGGTCACGAGTGCGGCGGTGACGTAGTAGCCGAAGTTCAGCGCCTTCATGGGATCGGCGTCCTCCTTCGTCCGCACGACCATCACGCCGACGATCGAGCAGAGCAGCCCGAGCGCCATGATGACCAGCGGGAAGAGGATGCCGTTGATGCCGAACGACTTGTAGAGCAGCACGCCGAGGATCATCGCGCCGATGTTCTCGGCGGCGGTGCTCTCGAACAGGTCGGCGCCGCGGCCGGCGCAGTCGCCGACGTTGTCGCCCACGAGGTCCGCGATCACGGCCGGGTTGCGCGGGTCATCCTCGGGGATGCCGGCTTCCACCTTGCCCACCAGGTCCGCACCGACGTCCGCGGCCTTGGTGTAGATGCCGCCGCCGAGCTGCGCGAAGAGCGCGACGAACGACGCGCCGAAGCCGTAGCCGACGATCAGGAAGGGGATGTGGCGCGACCACTCGGCCTGATCCATGCCGGCGGGCGTCATCGTCGAGAGCACGGCGAACAGCCCGCCCACGCCGAGGAGGCTCATGGCGACCGTGAAGAGCCCCGACACCGCCCCGCCGCGCAGCGCGGTCTGGAGCGCGTCGTTGAGCGACGTCATCGCCGCGGACGCGACGCGGATGTTCGTGCGGATCGACACCCACATGCCGACGTAGCCGGCAACGCCGGAGCTGAACGCGCCGAGCAGGAAGGACGCGGTGACGTAGAGGGCGAACGTCCTGGGATCCTGCACCGGATCGTTCGCGGTCGTCTGCCGGAAGAAGCCGTAGCCGATGCCGAGCAGCGCGGCGACGACGACCGACAGCATGCCGATGGTCTTGTACTGCCGCGCGAGGTAGGCCTCGGCGCCCTCCTGAATGGCGTTCGAGATCTTCTGCATCTCGGGCGTGCCGCGGCTGCGCGAGAGCACCCAGCGTGCGAGGAAGATGGCGAAGACCAGGGCGAAGGCGCTCGCGCCGATCACGACGGCCAGGAGGCCGGACTGCGTCTGCGTCATGTTGCGGGGAGGGTGGGGATTCGAACGAAGATCGCCGGACCGGTCAGGTCGCGACGGCGAGGCGCTCGGCGCGGCGCCAGAGGTAGAACACCGGAATCCCGATCAGCACCAGCACGATGCCCGAGATGGACTCGGTGCGCGTGGTCGGCGAGAGCAGGAGCAACACCATCACTCCGCAGCACAGGAGGATGTACAGCGCCGGCAGCACCGGATAGCCCACCGCGCGATAGGGGCGCGGGAGGTCCGGACGGCGCGCGCGCAGCAGGAACAGTCCCACGGTGGTGAACACGTAGAACAGCAGCGCGGCGAAGATGACGTAGTTCAGGAGCTGGTTGTAGGTGCCGGTGAGGCAGAGCAGCGCGGTCCACACCGACTGCACGACCAGCGCGAAGGCCGGCACGTTGTTCCGGTTGAGCGTGCCCGCCTTGCGGAAGAACAGCCCGTCCCCCGCCATGGCGTAGAGGACCCGCGCGCCCGACAGAATCAGCCCGTTGTTGCAGCCGAAGGTGGAGACCAGGATGGCCACCGCCATGATCGTCGCCGCGCTCACGCCGAAGATCGTCTCCACCACCGCCGTCGCCACGCGGTCCTGCGTGGCGTGCTGGATGCCGCGCGCCACCACGGTCGCGCCCTCCGCGACGCCGCCGAAGGGCAGCACGCTGAGGTACGCGAGGTTGGCGAGGATGTACAGCACGCAGACGAGCCCCGTGCCCATCACCAGCGCGAGCGGCAGGTTGCGCGCGGGGTTCTTCACCTCGGCCGCGGCGAAGGTCACGCCGTTCCAGGCGTCGCTCGAGAAGAGCGACCCCACCATTGCCGCCCCGAACGCCACGACGAGCGTGTAGCCGAGCGTCCACTCCCCGCTGAAGTTGCCGGCGCTGAAGTTGGCCGCGATCGCCGTGGCGTTGCGGCCGACGGTGAGGCCGAGGATGATGAGCAGCGCCAGCGCGAGCGTCTTGATGGAGGTCAGCGTGGTCTGCACCAGCTTGCCCTCGCGCACGCCGCGCAGGTTCACCCAGGTGAGCACCGCGACGCTCAGCAGGCCGACGAGCCGCTGGGGGTTGAGGCCGAGGGTGATCGCGTTGGCGGGATCGGTGCAGCCGAGCATGGCGACGCAGACGTCGGCGCGCGGGAACCAGGTGTAGAAGTCGGGCGAGATGCCGGGGAACAGCACGCCGAGGAAGCGCCCGAAGGCGACGGCGACGGCGGCGATGGTGCCCGTCTGGATGACGATGAAGAAGGTCCAGCCATAAAGAAAGCCCATGAGGGGACCCATGGACTCGCGCAGGAAGACGTACTGGCCGCCCGCCCGGGGATACATCGCCGCGAGCTCGCCGTACGCGAGGGCGCCGAGGACCGTCATGACGCTCGAGAGGACCCATGCGAGCATGAGCCAGAGCGGCGAGGGAACGCCGCGCGCCATGCTGGCGGAGACGATGAAGATTCCCGACCCGATCATCGAACCGGCGACGAGCATCGTCGCATCGGTCAGGGACATCGCTTTGACGAATCCAGTGCCGGACTGCGGCGTGGCGTCGGTCGAAACGGCCGAGCTGCTCATGCAGGCGGGGGAAAAAGCGAGTAGGGCGTCGACGGCGAGTGCCGGCGGCGTTTTTCGGTGAGGAATCCCGCAAAATGTAGGGGGGCACCACAGGTACCGCTAGACCGCGAGCGTGGCCTCTTTTCCAGCGCCGCGTGCGTTGGTGCAACGCCGCGTTTGGGCCGCGCTAGAAGTCGTACCCGAGCTGCGCCTTCGCGCGAACCGGCGTGCCATCCGCGCGGGTTCCGGGCCGAAATCGGATGGTGCGCATCAGGTTGTTCAGCTGGCGGTTGTACGCCGCATCCGGGGTCTCGGTGAACTTGTAGTCCAGGACCTTGCCGGTGGAGTCCACGTCGAATTCGGCGGTGAAGCGGAAGCCGCGGACGCGGGCCGGGGGCGGAAGCGGCGGGAGGAACATCGCGATCGGCTGCGGCGAGTAATCGGTGGCCGTGCCGCCGCCGGTCCCGGGCCCGTTGCTGCTCCCGCGTCCCGTGCCGACCCCCGATCCCACGCCGCCGCCGGAGCCGGGACCAGCACCTGCCGAGCCGTCGGCGCCGCTGCCGCCCCCTGCCCCGGCGACGGCCGACG
>JAQBPZ010000324.1 GCA_028287225.1 Gemmatimonadota bacterium | reverse complement strand
CGCGCGCCGTACTCGTCCGGGTCGGTGCCGTACGACGTCAGCTTGTCGTTGTAGAGAAAGCCCAGCCCCGGCGACACGTAGAAGTTGCCGCCCCACGTGCCCAGGGTCTGGGTGACCGCCACCACGTTGCCGTCCACATCGGCCACGGCGAACGCGGTCGTCCCCGTGCGATGGCAGTACTGCCCCGGCTCCGCCACGTGATCCGCGCAGCTCTCGGCGGGATCCTGGGCGAGGGTCGACGAGATACGCTGCGGCACCGCCGGCCTGGCTGCTGCCCGCATGCACGGGAGGGTGTCGCCGCGCACGTCGTCCGGGGTGAGCGCCCGCGCCGGGTCGAAGCAGCGCCACCGCGCGCGCGCGGAGTCCTTGCTGGTGTACGCGTCGAGCCGGATGGGCCAGAGCCCCGGATCGGCGATCCGCCCCCGCGTGCCGGGCACGAGCTTCCACGACTCGAGCATCGCGTGCAGCGTCGCCGCATCCTCGGAATAGGGGCCCGCCGGCGTGCGCTGCTCCAGCATGTTGAGCTGCGCCACGAGCGTGGCCCCGCCGGATGCCGGCGGCGCGCTCGAGTACAGCGTGTACCCGCGATACGTCCCCGATACGGCATCGCGCTCCGCCGCATAGTAGCGCGCCAGGTCGGCGGGCCGCATCGCGTTGCCGCGCCCGCGCAGGTCGGCGACCATGCGTCGTCCGACGTCGCCGGTGTAGAGCGCGGAGCCCCCGCTGTCGGCGATCGCGCGGAGCGTGCGCGCCAGGTCCGGATTGCGCAGCGTGTCGCCGGCGCGGAGCGCGTCACCCCTGGGAAAGAAGAGCGCGCGGCTGCCCGGATACTTCATGAAGTGCGTGCGCTCGGTCGCGAGCGTGGTCGCCAGCCCCTCGCTCACGACGTACCCCTGCTCGGCGGCGCGGATGGCGGGCGCCAGCACCTCGGCCCACGGCACCTTGCCGCTCCCGTACTTTCGCCACGCGAGCTCCATCCCCGCCACGGTGCCGGGCACGTTGACGAGCACGGGACCATCCGCCGGATAGCTCCCGCCGCGGGTGAGCGCGCCGTTCGCGAGAGTTGCCTCCTCCGGCGCGCGCGCCATGAACTCGATCAGCGCGGGACGCTCCATGCCACGCAGCCGCACGAGCATCTCGCCGTATCCGCCCACGCCGCTGGCGTCGGGCTCCACCACGCCGAGCGCGAAGGAGACGGCCACGGCGGCGTCGACGACGTTGCCCCCGCGCCGCAGCATCGCGAGGCCGGCCTCGGTGGCCACGGGGTGCGCGCTCGACACGGCGGCGCGCCCGGTCGCCGGATCGCGCAGGGTTGGCCGCTCGCGCAGCATCGCGTGGATCACGCTCTCGAGCTCCGCGTCGGACGTCGCCGCCGACGCGCGTGGCGCAAAGCGGTCGCGGAGCGCGAGCCACGCGCTGCGCCGCGTCGGCGAGTCGCGGAAGTACAGGGTATCGGACAGCGCCCATGCCGCGCCGAACACCTCGGCGTTCCGCGTCGTGCGATCCACCGCGGCGAGCGTTGCGGCGGTGATCCCGGCGTCCGGCGACGCCGGCGCGTCGATGAGCCAGAGCCGGCCCGTCGTCGCCGCACGGTCGCGGCTCTCGCGGTCGCCGAGCCGGTCGGGGTCGCCGTTGTAGCCGACGTCGGCGAAGGGAAGCTCCACGAGCGCCAGGGTCCGCCCGTCGGGCGACCAGGCCGGCGCGGCGCGCCGGCTGCTCGCGAGGTTCACGTAGCGGGCATCGGGCGTCGTCACCCACACGCCCGCGCGCGCGCTCCGCGTCGCGAACGCGATCCGGTCACCCGACGGCGCCCACGCGGGACGTTCGGCGTCGCGGTCCTCCACGACCACGCGTCCGGAGTCGCCGGCCGGCCACTGCACCCGCAGGCGCGTCCGCGTCTCGGCGACGGCGCTGTAGGCGATGCGGGATCCGTCCGGCGACCACGCGGGCCACCGCTCCGCGGCGTCCTCGCGCCGCGTGAGGCGCCGCTCGCTGCCATCGGCCGCACGCAGCCAGAGCCGCGCGAGCGACCCCCGCCCGCGCGAGTAGACGATCCGCCCATCCGCGCCGACGGCGGGATCGCGCTCGACACTGGAGCCGCTCGTCACCCGCACCGGTGCGCCGAGCGCGCCCGCCGCGCCGACGGGCACGCGCCAGAGGTGCGCCGTGCCGCCCGCGTCCGACGTGAAGACCAGTGCCGCGCCATCGCCGGTCCACGCCGGCTGCCGATCCCATGCAGGCCCGCGTGTCACCTGCACCCACCGCCCGCCCTCCGGCCCTGCAGTGCGAATCCACAGGTCGCCGCTGATCGCGACGGCCAGTCGCCCGTCACGCGCGTACGCAGGGTCCTGCGCGCCGGTCATGACGGTGTCGGGCGACTGGTGCAGCATCAGGGCGACGGCAAGGAAGCGGAACATGCGCGAGGAGCCAGGGAGGAGTGGAACGAGCGAGTCGCGGCAAAGGTAGCCTCGCGCTCACGCCCGTCGGCAGAGGCGGTGCGGCTCGGCAGCGCACCGTGCCCGCGCACGCTGCGGATCCACGCGGTATGGGGCGGCCGTTCGTCCACCCCGAGGCCGGCAGTTCCTGGGCTGCCGGCCGCGCTGGCGGCGGCTGCTGTCCGGTCTGGTCCAGCCCCGGCGCGTGATCCGGACGAGCCGGCCAGGCTGCCCTCGGGAATATCTATTGCGCCGTGGTGTGGCATGGACGCCCGGAAGCGAGCTCGACGCCGGACGCCGAGCTCACCACCGGAATTCGCATGGCCGACGTCACGATGTCCACCCCCGCCCCCGCTGCCCCCGACGCCGCCGCGCTCGCGGACGACCTGCGCATCGTGCAGCTCCGCGTCCTGCGTGGACCGAACATCCACCACCTCGCGCCGGTGGTGCTCGCCGAGCTGCGCGCCGGCGACCTTGCCATGGCGCACCCCTCGGACGTCGCCGGCTTCGCCGACCGGCTCTTCGCCGCGCTGCCGGCGACGCGCGGCTTCGGCGACGACGCCTCG
>JAQBPZ010000310.1 GCA_028287225.1 Gemmatimonadota bacterium | reverse complement strand
TCCGTCCTGCGTCTCCGTCCTGCGTTTCCATCCTGCATTTCGCTTCACGGCTCCACCACAACGCAATGAGCCGTCAGCCTGAGCCGACAGCTGCGAGCTTCAGCTACTGCTGGTTCTTTTGGTAGCTGAAGCTGTGAGCAGACAGCTCGGGCTGACGGCTCATTGTGTTGTCTCAGGGAAATTCCGTCCTGCCCCTACTTCATGCGTGCCCGCACGAGATGCGTCCCCGCCGCATCACGCACGCCGAGGAAGACGATGCCGCCCTCCCCGAAGCCGACGATCGTGGTGCCGGCCGGAATGGCAACGCGCTCCACGAGGCGGCCATCGCGGGCGATGACGTCGTACTCGGGACCGCCCGCGAGCGGCTTCGTGGGAATGGTCCGCACCCAGACGCGCCCCTCGCGATCGCCGCGCATGGCGCCGCCGGAGAACGCGGGCCGGTAGTCGGGAAGCTCGCTCGGCTGCACGAAGACGAGGGGCGGCAGCGTGGCTCCCGCGGGCGGCGCCCCGCCGATGGTCGTGCGCGCGCCGCCGGGACCATCCACCGTCGTGGTGATCATGATGCGCTCGCCGCCGCCGGCCCCCACCACGCCGGACGGCGCGCCGTTGAGCGACACGCCCGCGCCGCGCGCGCGGACCGCCTCCATCGCGGTGCGTGCCGAGTCCAGGATGCGCACCTTGTCGTCATCGCCGAGCCGCTGCCAGTCGAACGCGAGCGTCTCTCCCGCCGTGCGCGTGCCGTCCGTCGCGATCACGTCCAGGTGATAGTCCCTGCCGCGCATGATCGCGAGGCTGCCATCGGGGAGCACCGCCCAGTCGTCCATCACGGTCATCGGATTGATCACCATCGACACCGACATGCCGCGCTCGGTCTGCACGACGTTCATGCGCGGCGCCGGAGTCCGGATGAACGCGGCGGTGTCCAGCGTCCGCGTCGCCAGGTCGAAGCGCACGAGCGGTGAGCTGTCCGGCTGCGCCGGCATCGGCTGGCCGGGCTGCGGCGGCGCGCCCCCGAAGTTCCGGGCGAGCGTGCGATAGATGAGGCGCCCCCGCGCATCGAAGCCCGGATTGCCGAGCGGGCCGCCGACGAGGAAGAACACGTCGTTCGGGCGCGGCGCCGCCATCACGCGGGCGATCTGCCCCTCGGGGTCGATGACCAGCATGGAGAGCGAGGCGGGGTCGACGAAGAGCGACGAGTCGCCGCGATACGCGAGCAGCCCACCTGGCCGCGCGCCGTACGCGTTCGCCGTGCTGGGGGTGGAGTCCGCGACCACGCGGAGCACCTTGAGCATGGAGTCCAGCAGCAGCACGCGACGGCTGCCGGGATCGTTCACCAGCACGCGGCCCCCGGGCAGCGCGCGCACCGCGGACAGCGCCACGAGCGGCTCCGAGGTGGCGAGCGCCGGACCGAGCGGGCGCGCGGCTGGGCGCTGCTGGGCAGCGGCGCTGCCGGCGAGGACGAGAGTGGCCAGGCAGGCGCCGATGCGGATGCTGCTGCGTGTTGACATGGTGGTCTCGAAGTGGGAGGTCATGGTCCGGAACGTATGATGACACGGTCGCCGCCGCCGAAACCGCCCGCGCCGCCGCCGGGCGTGAAGGTCGGTCCGCCCGCGGTGCCGGCGGTGCCGCTTCGAATGCTGGCGAGGTAGCGCACGTCGAGCACGCTCGCGATGAACGGCGGCAGCTTTCGCTTCTGCTCGGCGGTGAGCAGCCGATCGACGCGCGGGACGAGCGAGATCAGGAGGTCCACGGAGGCCTCGCGCCCGCGCTTGTAGCGCTGATACGCCTCGCCCTGATCGTAGGCCACCGGCAGGCTCGCCCACTCGCGTGTGACAGGCGCCCAGATGCTGTCGAGGTGAATCATGTACCAGCGGTTGAGCGTCGCGAGGGTGTCCGCCTGCGCGCCGGTGAGCCTGAGGGTATCGCTCTGGCGAAGCAGCATCGCCATCGGGTTGGTGATGCCCCCCGTGCCGTACTGCGCGCGAAGCGTCGCCTCGTTCGTCCGGTCGCCCGGCGTCGTGCGGCCGCGGTCCAGCGCCTGGGTGAGCACCTGCCGCTCGCGCGACGGACCCACGTCCACGCGCAGCATGGCGGTGAGCGTCACGGGCGAGCGGAAGCCGCTCGCCTGCGGGCTGCTGTTGCCGAAGCGCGAGTTCACCTCGTACGCGAAGCGCTTGTTCGCCGGATCGAAGCCGCGCACGTAGAGCAGGTTGGGATCGGGGAACGCCGTCTGCCCCCAGCCATGCAGCCCGCCCTCGCCGTGCAGCAGCAGGTCCGCCGCGGCGAAGGGGTTGCTGAGCTGCAGGGAGAGGTTCGCCCGTTGCGGGAGGCGCATCTTGACCGGGTTGAAGCTGATGCCGAGCGTCGCGGTGGTGGTCCACGGCCCTTCGCAGCTCATGCGCGCGGCGAGGTGTCCGAGCTGGCGTGCCAGGCAGGCCCGGGCCTCGGGGGCGCCGGCGTCGAGCAGGGCGCGCATGCCCGCCGCCACCGACGGATTGCCCGTCGTGGACGGGTCGTGGATGAAGGCGCGGTCGTTCGTCGAGTAGCCATCGCCGTTGACGTCGCCCGCCACCTGCGGCGTGAACGGCGTGCCGGACCGGAACTGGCCGAACCAGTTGACGCGCACCGCGTCGAAGAAGTTGTAGCCGAGGTTGTAGGTGACCTGGTGCCGCGCGTCGAATGGCGAACGGCTCCATTCCACGGCCGTGGGATCGCCCGCGGTGCTGGTGAAGCCGCGGACCTGCTCGCGGACGTTGGACCAGATGTACGTGAGACCCCAGCTGAAGCCGGTGGTGAAGGTGCTCGGGCTCAGGCTGGCGCGCAGCTGCCGCGCCTCGCTCCGCAGGTCCGACCGCAGCTCGCTCACGCGGTTGAACTGGGCCGCTCGGCGCGACGCGCCGGGCGCGATGGCGCCGGTGCCGGGCACGATGCCGCCGGCCGGCGCGTACACCGGCCGCCCCTCCTCGTCCGCGAGCGCGAACTGCGCATCGGGCACGAAGTTGAGGTCGTAGCCGCCGGGCTGGTTCATGTTTCGCGAGTACGTGGCCTCGAGCGTCGCCGTGAAGCGGTTCGCCAGCACCGGCCCGTTCCACTGGAGGTTGCTGCGCACGCTGCGCTGCGCCGCGTAGCCCGGTGCGAACAGCACCACGTTCGGCGAGGCGCTGGAGAACACGGAGCCCGTGGTGCCGTCGGCGCACCGCGTGGGGATGGTGGCCGCGTCGGCGAGATACGCGGCCCAGTCGGGAACCGGTGCCGCCGCGCCCACGCACGTGAGTTGCTGCACCGCGCCCGGCAGGCCGGTGTTGTCGAGCGCCCCACCGATGAGGCTCGCGTTCGGCGTGTTCTGGAACACGCCGACGCCCCCGCGCACCACGGCGCGCGGGCCGCGCACCGCGCCGTCGAATGCCGCGACCTGCGGTGCGGTGCCATAGGTCCAGCTGAAGCCGAGCCGCGGACTCGCGTACACGCGGTTCGGCACCTCGTCGGTGCGGCGGCCGAAGAGCTGCTCCACCTGCGCATTGGCGGCCGGCCGCGTCGCGAAATGGTTCGCGTCGAGCCGCACGCCGTACTGCAGCTGGAGGTCGCTGCTCCATTTGAACGCGTCGCCGAGCGACATGCCCGCCAGGTATTCGCTTCCGGACTGCAGGCGCTGCCCGAGCTGCCGCGAGAAGTACGCGGGACGTCCGGCCTCCAGCTCGCCGATCGAGTTGTAGCCGAAGGTGCCGAGCTGGTTCGTCGTCTGGTCCTGCTCGTGCGCCTCACGACGCAGCTCGGTGGTGAGCTTGAGCCGGTGGCGGTTGTTGATGCTGAACCAGGACAGCTGGTTGACGACGTCGGCGCTCGTCGTCGTGCTGCTGGTGCCGATGAACGGGTTGCCGCCGAAGCCCAGCGCCCGCACGCCGGTGGTGCCGTCGTCGAACCGCGAGTTCACCAGCACGCTGCCGTTCGGCAGCGCCAGGTAGGGCGTGCCGTAGGTGCGGCTGCGGTTCACGCCGAGGCTCGTCTCCGTGAGGATCGTGTTCAGGTACGCCGAGTGGCGCCCCTGCACGCCCCCGTTCCAGCTGGTGCGGTCGCCGCTGTGCGACGGCAGCTCGCCGGTGAGCGGGGTCGCGGGCGTCGTGCGGTTCCAGCTCGCGTTGCCGGTGACGTTGAACGTCTGCGCCGCGCTCGAGCCCGGGGGCGCCACGTCGACGGTGCCGAACACGGAGCCCTGCTGCGACACTCGGCTGCTCCCGAGGGTGCGCGCGACCGACGGAACCTGGGCCGCGTTGAGGATCGTCAGGAACCGCTGCACCGAGTCCGCGGCGATGCCGGTCGTCTGGAGGGCCAGGGGCCCGGTGTTCAGCAGCGAGTGCAGGTCGTTCGCGCGGCGGCCGAGCTGGTACGACAGGTTGTAGAAGCTGCGGTCCGTCTGGATCGGGCCGGAGAGCAGGCCGCTGAACGACGTGTTGCTGTATCGCTGCCCGAGGTCGCGCGCCACGCGGTCCGTCCACTGGAGGCCGGGCTGGTCGACGTTCAGCGAGTTCGTGCGACGGATGAAGTTGGAGCCCGAGCCGGTGCGCAGCGCGAGCTGCGCCCCGCTGAATCCACCGCGGCTCACGTCGTACGGGTTCGTCACGAGCGACGTGCTGACGTTGGCGTCGCGCGGAATGTTGCTCGCGCCGAACGGGTTGCCGTTGAGGGTGGTCGCGTTCTGGTCCGCGGACAGGCCGAGGACGGAGAAGCCGGCCGGATCGCCGTTGGGGTCGAGCACCGGCGTGACGCCCGGAATGGACGCGGCCATCGCGTTCAGGTCGCCGAGGTCGGTGGCGGGCACGCTGCCGGGGGCGATGGTGCGCTCCGTGCCGCCGATGTCGGCGCCGCGGTCGTTCCGGCCCACGCGATCGCGCGACGCGACGGCGCGCAGGGTGTCCAGCATCTGCGCGGCGCGCTGGAGCTGCGCGTCGGCGACGAGGATCTCCTGGTCGGCGGTGCGCTTGACCTCGAACCGCCGCGGCGCGAACCCGAGCGCCGTGAACCCCACGAAGTAGTCGCCCTCGGCGCCGGGAAAGGTGATGGTGAAGCGTCCGTCCGCGTCGGTGCGCGCGGTCCGGTTCACGCCGCCGCTCAGCGACGTGGCGGTGACGTTGGCGCGCTCGATGGGGGCGTTGTCCGGGCCGGTGACGCGTCCGCGGATGACGTCCACCTGTTGCGCGCCGAGCGGCGCCGCCAGGAGGGCGAGAGCGAGGATGGTGCGGGCGAGCGGCACGTGATGCGATGGTGAAGGTCGTTGGCAGCCGGCAGTGCGCGTTGGACACACCGGGCCGGAAAATGGTGCCCGCGCCCGGGAAACGGCTTGCAGCGTTCGTCAGCGGGCGGCGCGCGCCCTCCGGGATCGCCCGTCGCGATTCGTGAGGATTCGTCCCACCCGCTGGTAAACGTCAGCTTGCCGGAACGGGTGATGGAGTCACGTTGCCCGCCTGCGGCGAGCGGCGAGGTCGCCTGTAGGAAAACCCGGGAAATCCTGCCCTATCGCAATTCCCCTTTCGTCCGCATGTTGTCCCCGTCCGACGCGCGGGAAGGCGGAGCGAGAGGGTCACGCCGAGTGTGACTCCCCGGATTGCCGCGCGGCGACGCCACCACCAGTTGCATGATGACAGAGCAGGGCGAGAGCACTCTCACCGCCGACGAGTGCGGACGGCTGGAAGGAAAGTTCATCGAGCGCACGCGGCGTCTCAGCGCGCTGTTCGACCTCGATCGCGTGCTGAGCGACGCCGCCAACCGGTACAACCTGGCTGCCGAGGTGGTACATCACGGCTGGCCGCACCGCGCCGACTGAGCACCCGGCAGATTGCATCGTCCCACGCAGAAGGGCCGCCTCGACACGAGGCGGCCCATCTGCGTTTCCGCGATGCAGCCCTGCGCCGGCGCTAGTGCGCGTCGGCGGGCATCTCCATCTGGCCCCTGGGACGGCGCAGCAGCAGGATGGCCGGCGACACCAGCACGAACACGATGAGGATGAACATCCAGGAGTCGTTGAAGCTCAGCATCGACGACTGCGCCATGACCTGGCCGTTGAGCGCCTGCAGCGCCGCGTGCTGCGCGTCGATCGCGTTCATCCCGCGCCCCATGAAGCCGCGGGTGAGCATCTGCACGCGCTGGTCGGTCAGGAAGTCGCCGGCGGCCAGATGGCTCACGAGGTCGGAGCGGTGATACTGGGTGTGCTTGGAGACGTAGTTCAGCAGCACCGCGATGCCGAACGAGCCGCCGAGCTGGCGTGACAGGTTGATCAGGCCGGCCGCCTGCTGCGCCTCGTGCGGCTCCAGGCTGGCATAGGCCACGTTGTTGATCGGCGTGAACAGCATGCCCAGGCCGAAGCCACGGACGATCAGCGCCGAACGGACGTCCGCCTCGCCCGCCGCCGTCGTGAGATGCCCCATCTTCCACATGGAGACGGCGAAGAGGAACACCCCCCCACCGATCAGGATGCGCGGATCCACCAGCGCCTTCTTGCCGTTGAGCAGGCGTCCGCAGATCAGCGCGCTCGCGCCGGTCGCCAGCCCGCCCGGCAGCATCGCGAGCCCGGTCTCGGTGGGCGTGAAGTGCAGGATGCCCTGCGCGAACATCGGGAACAGGATCACGCCGCCGTACAGGCCGAAGCCGAGCGCGACGAAGAGGAAGATGGACGCGGCCAGGGTGCGGTTCTTCAGGATGCGGAAGTCGACCACGGGGTGATCGTTCCGCGAGCTCAGCTCCCACCAGACCATCGACACCAGGCAGACCGCGGAGAGAATGGCGAGGCGCAGGATGAGGGCGTCTTCCCACCAGTCCTTCGCGTTGCCCTCCTCGAGCACGTACTGGAGGCCGCCCACGCCGACGGTCAGCAGCCCGATCCCGAGCCAGTCGACCGGCGTCCGCACCTTCGCGATGTTCGGCGGGTCGTGCAGGAAGGTGCTCACCAGGAACGTCGCCGCGATGCCGATGGGGACGTTGATGAAGAAGCACCAGTTCCAGGTGTAGTTGTCGGTGATCCATCCGCCGAGCGTGGGGCCGAGCGTGGGCGCCACGATGATGCCGAGCATGAAGATGGCCTGCACCATCCCCTGCTCCTCGCGCGGGAAGATCTGCCGGAGCGTGGCCTGCGCCGTGGAAAGCAGCGCGGCGCCGCCGGCACCCTGGAGGATGCGCCAGAACACCAGCTCCACGAGCGAGTGCGAGGTGCCGCAGAAGAACGACGCGACGATGAACAGGACGATGGAGAACGTCAGGTAGTTCTTCCGCCCGAACCGCGCCGCGAAGAAGGCGGTCATCGGCAGGAAGATGACGTTCGACAGGATGTACCCGGTGGAGACCCACCCGATCTCCTCCTGGGTGGCCCCGAGGTTTCCCGCCATCTGCGGCAGGGCCACGTTGATGATCGTGGTATCCAGCACCTCCATGACCGCGGCGGTGATCAGGCCGAGGAGGATGAGCCAGCGGTACTTCCGCACGAAGTCGTTCGCCGTCTGGGCCCGATGCTCCGCGGTCTCGCTCAGGCCGGACGCCCGGTCGGCGCGCGACGCCGCGCCGGGCCGGGCATGTTCTATTGGTTCGGTTGCCATGATCTCGAAAAAGGGATGTGGTAATGAACCCCCGTTCAGCAACGAGCGTTCCGACCAGTTTTCAAGGTAGGCACCAGAGCGTCCGCCCGCGTCCTTTCCTCATGCGGCCGTCCAGGCAGAAGCGTCGGCCAGCGCACCGGAGGGAAGCCTTTCTGGCACGGCCAGGAAACATGTGGGAGAATTCTGCGACAGCATGGACACATCATCCGCTCATAGTAGCGCGATCTGCATGATGGCCGCCACGCGCGAGGCAGGGCGAACTGACGGCCGGGCGTGCCCGTGCCAGCGCCGCGGCGCAGCCGCCGGTGCGCCCGCGACAGGCGCACGCCGAAGGCGTAGCGCCGCCCGTCAGTCCGCACTCCCCCCTCCCATGATGAGCTTGTCCAGCGTGATCGGCAGCTCCCGGACCCGGATCCGGGTCGCGTCGTACACCGCGCCCGCGATCGCCGCGGGCACGCCGGTGATGCCGATCTCGCCGATCCCCTTCACCCCGATCGGGTTCACATGCGGATCGTCCTCCGCGATGAACTGCAGGTCGAGCGCACCGATGTCGGCGTTCACCGGGACGTGGTACTCCTCGAGGTTCGCGTTCATGTACCGCGCAGTCCGCGGATCCACGAGGGTCTTCTCCTCGAGCGCCATCCCCACCCCCCACACCACCCCGCCGATCAGCTGGCTGAGCGCCGTCTTCGCGTTGAGGATGCGCCCGGCGGCGTACGCGCCCACGATGCGGGGCACGCGGATCTCGCCGAGCGCGCGGTCCACCCGCACCTCCACGAACACCGCCCCGAAGGCGTGCTTCGCATAGTCGTCGTCGCCCTTGCCGGCCTTCGACTCGGCCCGCACGGTCAGGGTGCGCCCGGGCTGGCGGCTGAGCCAGGCGGCCATCGACGCGGGATCCGTCGCGCCATCCGCGGCCATCCTGACGCACGCCTCGCGGCACACCGCCTCCACGGCCGAGCCGGTGGACGCCGCGGTCTGCGAGCCCCCCGAGGAGGGACTCGGCGGCAGCCGGGTGTCGCCCAGCTCCATGCGCACGCGCTCCACCGGGAGCCCGAGCGCGTCGGCCGCGAGCTGCGTCATCACGGTATACGTGCCGGTGCCGATGTCCTGCGAGGCGGTCTGCACCACCGCGTCGATCCCGCCTCGCCCATCGCTCGTGAGCGTCACGGATGCCGAGGCTTTCGACCGGTTGGTGGGATACGTGGCGGTCGCCATGCCGTAGCCGATGGCGATGTCGCCATCCTGCATCGCGCCGGGCGTCGCCTTGCGGCGTGCCCACCCGAAGCGCTCCGCGGCAACGCGGTAGCATTCGCGCAGGGACTTGCTGCTGAACGGCTTGCCGCTCTCCGGATCGCGTTCGGCGTAATTCTTCAGCCGCAGCTCGAGCGGGTCCATGCCGAGCCGCTCGGCCAGCTCGTCCATCGCGCACTCCAGCGCGAAGCTGCCCGTGGCCTCGCCGGGTGCGCGCTGAAAGGTCGGCGTGCCGAGATCGAGCTGCACCAGCCGGTGGGTCGTCTCGATGTTCGGGCAGGCGTACAGGCTGCGCGTGATCACCGCCGCCGGCTCCAGGTAGTCCTCGTAGCGCGAGGTGTACGAGACGCTCTCGTGGCGGATGGCCACCAGCGTGCCGTCGCGGCGCGCGCCGAGCGTCACGCGCTGCTCCGTCTGCGCGCGCGCGCCGGTGGAGCCGAACATCTGGCGCCGCGTGAGCACGAGCTTCACCGGCTTTCCCGTCTCGCGCGCGGCCAGCACGGCGAGCGGCACGTGCGACCACGTGGAGCCCTTGGTGCCGAAGCCCCCGCCGATGAACCGGCTCACGACCCGCACGTTGTCGGCGGGCAGCCCGAAGGTCTTCGCGATGGTGTTGCGGACCCCCACGACGTACTGCGTCGTGTCGTACACGGTGAGCTGGTCGCCCTCCCACACGGCGATCGTCGCGTGCGGCTCGATCGGGTTGTGGTTCTCGATCGGCGTCGTGTACTCGCGCGAGATCCGCTCCTCCGCGTGGGAGAGCGCCGCGGCGGCGTCGCCGCTCGCGCTGTCGGCCTCCTTGTTCGCGCTCTCGGGGCGATACTCCTTCCGCCCCGCATGACGGATGTCGGTGAGCGGCTCGCGCGCATCGTACGTGGCCGTCACGCGGTGCGCGGCGTCGGTGGCGCGCTCCAGGGTATCGGCCACCACGACGGCGACGGGCTGCCCGTTGTAGTGCACCACGTCGTCCTGAAGCAGGGTGAGCACCCGGCTCGCGGGCGGCTTGCCCACCTGCGCGGGAAGCTTCGGCGCGTTGCGGTGCGTGAGGACCTTCACGACGCCGGGCATTCCCTCCGCGATCGAGGTGTCGATGTCGAGAATCCGCGCATTGGCGGCGGTGCTGCCGACGATCACCGCGTGGTGCACCCCCTCGATGGGGATCTCCGCGGTGTAGCGCGCCGCCCCGGTCACCTTGAGGCGTCCGTCCACGCGACTCATCGGCGCCCCTACAGGCGCCCGATTCCCGAAGACGGCGTCGCTCATCGCGCGGTCATCTCCGACACGATGGTGAGCGCACGCACGAGCGTGCGGCGCGCGAGCTCGATCTTGAAGGCGTTCTCCGCGTACGGCACCGCGCCGGCCAGCGCACGCTCGGCCGCGGTGCGGAACAGGGTGTGGGACACCGCGTGCCCCACGAGCGCGCGCTCCGCCTCGAACGAGCGCCATGGGGTCGTCGCGATGCCGCCCAGCGCGACGCGTGCATCGCGGATGCGGCCCTCGTGGATGTCCAGGGCAACCGCGGCGGACGCCAGCGCAAAGGCGTAGGAGGCGCGATCGCGCACCTTCCGGTAGTGCGAGCGCGCGGCGAAGGGGAGCGCGGGCAGCTCCACCGCCACGATCAGCTCGCCGTGGCGCAGCACCGTCTCGCGTTCAGGGTGTAGGCCTGGCACCAGATAGAAGTCGGCGAGCGGGATCGCGCGCTCGCCCTCCGGCCCGCGCACGTGGACCGTGGCGCCGAGCGCGACCATCGCGACGGGCATGTCGCCCGGGCTCGTGGCGATGCACTCCGGGCTGGTGCCCAGCACCGCGTTGATCCGGTTGTGGCCGGCGATCGACGGACAGCCGGTGCCCGGCTCGCGCTTGTTGCACGGCATCGCCGTGTCGCGGAAGTAGTAGCAGCGGGTGCGCTGGAGCAGGTTGCCGCCGGTAGTCGCCATGTTGCGCAGCTGTCCGGACGCGCCCGCGAGCAGCGCCTCGGAGAGCACGGGGTAGCGCGCCTGCACCACCGGATTCCAGGCGAGGTCGCTGTTCCGCACCAGCGCGCCGATCCGCAGCCCGCCGTCCGGGAGCTCGGCCACCTGCTCGAGCGCCGGCTCGCGGCGGGCGAGACGGTTGATGTCGACCACGGCCCTCGGCGTTTCCACCTCGAGCTTCATGAGATCGATGAGGTTCGTGCCGCCGGCCAGGAAGCGCGTGCCGTCGTTCGCGGCCACGAGGCGCACCGCGTCGGCGGGGTCCGTTGCCGCCGTGTACTCGAATGGCCGCACCGTCAGCGCGCTCCGGCGCGGCGGACCTGCTGCACGGCGGCCACGATGCCCGGATACGCGCCGCATCGGCAGAGGTTGCCGCTCATGCACTCCTTCACGTCGTCGTCGGAGTCGCCGCAGGGCTCGTTCAGGAGCGCCACCGCGGACATGATCTGCCCGGGCGTGCAGTAGCCGCACTGGAACCCGTCGTGCTCGATGAACGCCGCCTGCATCGGATGGAGCTCGTCGCCGGCGGCCAGCCCCTCCAGCGTGGTGATCTCCCGCTCCGCGAGCATCACGGCAAGGATCAGGCAGGCGAGCTGGCGTCGTCCGTCCACGTGGATGGTGCAGGCGCCGCACTGTCCGTGGTCGCACCCCTTCTTCGTGGCGGTGAGCAGCGCCTGCTCGCGCAGGGCGTCGAGCAGGGTGACCCTCGGCTCGACGTCGAGCGTGACAGGGCGCCCGTTGATGCGGAGCGTGACCGGCATGAGGCTGTGCGATGAGCGGATCGTGGAATGCGGCCGTCACGAGCATGGCCGTGCTGCACGCCGCCATTCGTGGCCGCGCACGCCCGCCTGTCGACGCATGCCTCGTGCGCGCGCGGTCAGCGACGCCGAGCGACGAACGGAAGCGTGAGCGCCGTGGCCGCGAGCATCGCCGGCAGCACCCAGCCGGGCAGGCCGAGGATGATCAGCGCCTTGGCGACGATGGCGACCGGGATGAAGGCGAGGCCGTAGAAGAGGAGCGTGCGGGCCAGGCGCTGCCGCCCCTCGACGGCCGGCGTGCCGCTCGTGTGCTCGCCGGTAGCCAGCCCGTCGAGCGAGCGCACGAGCTCGCCCGCGGTCTGCGGACGGTCGTCGGGCTCCTTCTGCAGGCAGCGCATCACGAGCGCGGCGAGCGGCGGAGGCGTGTCGACGCGCAGCGTGCGCAGGGGCACGGGCGCCTCCGACATCTGCGCCGCGAGCAGCCGGCGCGGCGACGCGTGCGTGAAGGGGGGCCGGCCGGCGAGGAGCTCGTACGCCAGGCAGCCGAATGCATAGATGTCGGCGCGATGGTCCATCGCCGGGTCCGCCGCCGCCTGTTCCGGCGCCATGTACGCCGGCGTGCCCATCGTCATCCCCACCTGCGTGAGGGTGGCGCCGGCGGGCGGCTGCGTGGCGTCGGACAGCGCCTTGGCGATGCCGAAGTCGGTGACGACGGCGGCGTCTCCGCAGACCAGCACGTTGTCCGGCTTGATGTCGCGGTGCACCACGCCCTGCCCGTGCGCGTACGCGAGCGCCTTCGCCACGTCGCCGAGGATCGCCATCGCGCCGACGACGTCGAGCGCGCCCGTCTCGGTGAGCCGGCCGCGAAGCGAGCGTCCCTGCTCCAGTGGCATCGTGTAGTACGGGATGCCATCCAGCTCGCCGGCGGTGAGCACCGGCACGATGTGCGGATGCTGGAGCTGCGCCGCCAGCCGGATCTCGCGCCGGAAGCGGTCGATGTTCACCCCGCCGCTCAGCTCGGGCGGGAGCACCTTCACCACCACGCGCCGGCCCAGGGCACGCTCCTCGGCCACGAACACGCGGCTCATCCCTCCGCCGCCCAGCTCCTCCTGGATGGAGTAGGCGCTTCCGAGCAGGGTTTGCAGTCGATCCCGCAGATCCATCATCTCCCGCTCCGTGGAGCCAGCGCACCCGCTCCAGGGGACGGCGTGACGCGCGACGCCTCAACGCTATGCGGCCTCCCCGGTCCGGGCCAGTGCCGCCGCGTGACGAGCGGCCAGACCATCAGTCTGGTTCGTGGAATGACAGGTTTGTCACGATTGCCGGAGTCCAACCCCTTCTGCGCCCGCCCATGCGAGCCCTCATCGTCGAGGATGAACCCACCAGCGCTCTCCTGAGCCGGCACGTGCTGGAGCAGGAGGGGTTCGTGGTCGACCAGGCCGTCACGGGACAGGCCGCCATCGCGCTGGTGCTGGCGACGGACTACGACGCCATCATCCTGGACCTGGGGCTGCCGGACACGAACGGGCTGGCGGTGATGGAAGCCATCCGGCGCGAGGGCCGCACGACGCCCGTCCTCATCCTCACCGGCACCCACGACGCGGAAACGACGGTGCGTGCGCTCGATGCGGGGGCGGACGACTACCTCCGGAAGCCGCCCGTGCCGGAGGAGCTGAGCGCCCGGGTCCGGGCCATCGTCCGCCGAGCCACCCGGCAGCGGGCCGAGCAGCTGGTATGCGGCAACGTCGTCCTGGACCGGCTGTCACGGCAGCTGTTCGTGAACGGGACCGAGGTGTCGCTGACCTCCAAGGAGCTCCCGCTGCTGGAGCACCTGCTCCTCAACCGCGACCAGGTCATCACGCGCACCGAGCTGCTGGAGCGCGTGTGGGACATGCACTTCGACCCGGGCTCCAACGTGGTCGACGTCAACGTCGCGCGCATCCGCCGCAAGCTCAGCGCGGCGAGGGCGGACATCGTGATCTCGGCGCGGCGCGGCGTGGGATTCGTGCTGCAGCTGGAGCAGGCACCCACCGGCGCGAGCCAGGCCTAGCCTGAGGTTGGTGTGCCGTTCGCCTGGCCGTCTTCAACTGACGGATTCCATCGGCGTGGCGTGCTTGCCCTCGGCGACCGGGGCTGAAGGTCAAGAGCGTGGGTACTGCTCACGCATCCAGCGGACCGAAGCGAGGATCTGCGGCTCGACGAAATGGCCCGTCAGGCTGCTCGACCACGCAGGCATCCATCCTTTACTCACCGGACATCGTATGAGAGCCGGCCACCGTGAGTTTGGGGGGGCGGGGCTGCCATCTCCCCCCGCAGCATCCATCAGGTGCGAGGGCCGGCCCTCGTACCATCCCGACGAGTGAAGGAGCGGTGCCCGCTCGTCGCACGAGGGCGTGGCGGGCCATTTCGGACGGTCGCGTCACCTCGTTGCAATCCGCTGGATGCGTGAGCAGTACCACGCTTTGACCTTCAGCCCCGGTCGCCGAGGCTCAGCGCGCTATGCCGATGGACTCCGTCGTTGCCGAGCGCCAGCCGTCCGGCGCACCAGAGTGGACGGGGAACTGGACGGAGGCGCGGGACTCGCATAGGGTGTGGTGATCCCCGCGAGCGACCCACTTCCTCATTCGCCTCCTCATGTCCGACGACAACGGAAACGTCCTCTCGCAGATCGAGCCCGGCTCGGTCCGCCGCATCCACCTCGTCGGCGTGGCCGGCACGGGGATGGGCTCCTTCGCCGGCATGCTCAAGGCGGCCGGGTACGAGGTCACGGGGAGCGATGAGAGCGTCTATCCGCCCATGAGCGACATGCTTCAGGCCTGGGGGGTGACCGCCATGAGTCCGTATTCGCCCGCCAACCTCGACGCCGCACGGCCGGACCTCGCCATCATCGGGAACGTGATCCGCCGCGTGAACCCCGAGGCCACCGCCGTGCGCGAGCGCGGCATTCCGTCCATGAGCTTTCCGGCGGCGTTCGGGTCGCTCGTCCTGGCCGGCCGCCACAGCGTGGTGATCGCGGGCACCCACGGCAAGACGACCACCTCCGCGCTCATGTCGCACGTGCTCGTGTCGGCGGGCACGGACCCGTCGTTCCTCGTGGGCGGCGTGACGCTGAACTACGACGGCAACTTCCGCAACGGCAAGGGGCCCTTCGTGGTGGTCGAGGGCGACGAATACGACACCGCCTACTTCGACAAGGGCCCCAAGTTCATGCACTACCGGGCGCGGACGGCGATGCTCACGAGCGTGGAGTTCGATCACGCCGACATCTACCGCGACATGGCGCACTACGAGTCGGCGTACGAGAAGTTCGCGGCCGCCCTGCCGGAGGACGGCTTCCTCGCCGTGGCGGCCTCGTACCCCAACGCGGTGGCAATCGCGCGCCGCGCGTCGAAGGCCTACGTGGCCACCTACGCCGCGCACGGCGAGGCGGACTACAGCACCGACAACCTGCGCTTCGGCCCGGAGGGCGCACGCTTCACCATCGTGGAGCCGCGCGGCCGCGCGGGCGAGTTCCTGCTCCCCATGAGCGGCCATCACAACGTGGAGAACGCCCTCGGCGTCTACGCCCTGGCGCGCCAGCTCGGCCTGAGCGCCGACCAGGTGCGCGAGGGCTTCGCGTCGTTCACCGGCGTGAAGCGCCGGCAGGAGATCCGCGGCGAGATCGGCGGCGTGCTCGTGATCGACGACTTCGCCCATCATCCCACGGCCGTGCGCGAGACGATCACCGCGATCCGCCTGCGCTATCCCGAGCGCCGGCTGTGGGCCGTGTTCGAGCCGCGCAGCAACACGAGCCGGCGCAACATTCATCAGGAGGAGTACGCCCGCTCCTTCGAGGGGGCGGCGCGCGCGTCGATCCGCGTGCCCGAGCCGCACGACAAGGTCCCCATCGACGAGCAGCTCGACATCAACAGGGTCGTGGCGGCGCTGAACGCACGCGGCATCCAGGCGGATGCGTCGCCGGACGTGGACGTCCTGGTGCAGCGCGTGATCGCCGAGGCGAAGCCCGGCGACGTGCTGCTGGTCATGAGCAACGGGGCATTCGGGGGGTTCATCCCGACGGTGCTCGAGGGGTTGAGGGAGAGGTTCGGGCAGTAGCGGCGGTAAGGACAACGAGCCGTCAGCCGAAGCCGGCAGCTCACAGCTGGAGCTCTGCAAGCAGCTGCCAGCTGACAGCTGCTTGCAGAGCTGAAGCTCGACGCTGACAGCTCGGGCTGACGGCTCGTTGGTTTGTCGTCCTGGAACACCGATCACCATCCGATGATTGGATGATGGCGAGACAATTGCCGTCTCGCAGCATCCAACGTCCCATCCAGACACCACCCTACGGAGGGCCCACCATGTCCCACCTCTCGTTCCTCGCGCGCCGCGCGCTCGCCGGCGCCGCGCTGCTCGCGTCGCTCGCGCCGTCCGCCGCCCATGCCCAGACGCGCCCCATCGCGGTGCGCTGGCTGGGGCATGCCGCGTTCGAGGTCGTCTCCTCGGGGGGCACGCGCATCCTCATCGATCCGTTCCTGAGCGGCAACCCCACCACGCCGGACTCGCTCAAGAACCTGGCACGCTACAGCGGCGCCGCGAAGCCGGCGGCCGTGCTGGTGACGCACGCGCACGACGACCACGCGCTCGACGCCAAGGCGATCGCCTCGCGCAGCGGCGCCCTGCTCATCTCCGCCTACGAGTGGGTCAACGCGCAGGGGCTCCCCGCCGCGCAGGCGATGGGGGGCAACGTCGGCGGCACCTTCAGGGTGGGCGACGTGACGGTGCACCTCGTGCCCGCGATGCACTCGAGCGAGCCGGGCCGGCCGCTGGGCTTCGTGCTGGAGTTCGCCGACGGCCGCACGCTCTACCACACGGGCGACACCTGGCTGTTCAACGACATGTCGCTCATCCAGGAGTTCTACCACCCGAACATCATCCTGCTCGGCGTGGGGGGCGGACCCTACACGCAGACGCCGGCGATGGCCCGCCGCGCGGTGGGCAAGTACTTCAGGCCGCAGGTGATCGTGCCCATGCACTATGGCACCTTTCCCGGCCTCGCGACGGAAGCCGACGTCCGCGCCGCATTCGCCGGCGAGCGCCGCCTGCGCGTGATGCAGCCGGGGCAGCAGTTGACCTTCTAGCTGCTGTCCTTGCGCCATGAGGACCTGGCTGGCCGCTCAGTGGAAGGGGACTGACGATCGAACGGAAGGGACGGATCAGCACGGATGCACCAGCCGGTCGTCCCTCGAGCTGACTTCTCATCGATGGGTACAGCGCCACGCCCCCAACATTCGACGAGTTCTGGATGCTGCGGTGCGTGGATCGGTGCGCCCTGGCCGGCCCGAGGGAAGTATCCGTTCTGATCCGTCTCCTCCGTTCGATCGTTTGTCCCTGTCGACTGAGGGACCAGCCCTGTCCGCTCGTTGCACGAAGGTGCTGGCGCTTGCCGGCACGAACCCGATTCTCACATCAATGCCACCAGCACCAGCCCTCACCGCAGCCGAGTGGACCGGCGTCCTCTCCCAGGCCGACGGCCTCGCGCAGATGCGCGCGATGTTCGCCGCGCTGCCCTTCTCCACGCACGCCATCGCCGCGCTGCTCCTCTACGACGAGCCGTTCGGGTTCACGCAGCAGGACGTGCAGGACGAGTACGAGGTGAGCGAGTACTGCGCGGTGATGGCGGCGAGGCATCGCGAGGAGCGGGATGTCGCCACCGCCGCGAAGTTCGAGATGCTGGGGCAGCGCCACCGCGAGCGCGCGGAGAAGATCGCCGCGCTGCTGCCGGGGCCGGGCGTGGCCGCAGCCGCGCCC
>JAQBPZ010000301.1 GCA_028287225.1 Gemmatimonadota bacterium | reverse complement strand
AAGAGGTAGGCCACGTGGTTCACCGGATCCACGGCAATGGTCTTGGCACCGCGCATCGTGGCCACCGTGCCCACCACCGTGTAGTGATCCGGCGCATCCTGGTGCGCGATGGTCACCGTGCCGTCGCGGCCCGACGGGATGTAGATCAGCTTCTGCGACTCGTCGTAGCCGAGCGCGTCGACGCCGTCGCCATTGGCGATCGTCGAGACGACCTTGCCCGACGCCGCGTCCACCACGACGGACGTCTTGCCGCAGCCCGAGAAGATGCGGTTGGACGCACGGTCGAAGGCGATGCCCGTGGGTCCCTCGCACCCGGTGAGCGGCCAGGAGGCCTGCACCGCCATGGTGCGTCCGTCGAGCACCTGGATGGTGTTCTTGCTCTCGTTGTTGACGAAGATGCGTCCGGTGCCGTCGCCGACCGCGCCCTCGGGCGCGTTGTCCTCCAGCTCCGCGGAGCCGAGGATGGCGCCCGTGGCCGGATCGAGCGCCACGGCGGTGCCGATGGGGCGGCTGTGGTTCGTGAGGATCACGCGGTCGCTGCCCGGGTCGTACGCGATGCCGTCCAGCCCACCCATGGGGATCTTCACCCTGGAGATCGGCGCGAGCGTCTTGAGGTCGAACACGGTGACGGTGGAGTCGCCGCCATTCGTCGTGAAGCCGTGGCCCGTACGTGCCACCAGGGCGATGCCATGCGTGCGCGGCGTATCCTGGATGTCGCCGATCACCTTCCCGGTGTTGCCGTCGATCACCATCACGTGCGAGCCGCGCGAGACGAACACGCGGCCGGTGCCGGGTTCGGCGGTGAGGTAGTCCGTGCCCCCGTCCCCGCCGATGCTGTACTTCGCGACGGTGAAGCTCTGGGCACCGGCAAGGGCGGGCGCGGCGGTGAGGCCGAGCGCGCACGCTACGCGTAGGAGGGTGGAGCGGTTCATGGGTCGGGGCGTGTGGGAGGGCGATGCGCAGCGTTGACGAGGAAAGGTACGCATCAAGGGCGCCGGGCGTTTGGCGCACGGAGGGAACCACCGGCCAGCCGGCCCCTCCGCGGCGGCACCCGGGCGATGGTTTCGGACCCCGGGATCGTTCGTCTCCTCTCACGGGGGGCGGGAACCACACCTGAGGGGCGGATGCCGTGATGACCGAGCGGGTGACGGAGAAGCAGGACGAGACGCCGGTGCGCTCGGTGCAGGATGCGCAGGGGCGCACGTGGTTCGCATACCCCGTCATCGAGGGGTCGAAGCTCGGCGCGCCGCGCCGCGCGAGCTGGCTCTGCCTGGAGTGCGGACCCGACCGCCGCTACATCAGCCCCGTGCCCGAGGACTGGCAGAAGTGGTCGGATGCCACGCTGCTGCACTCCATCTCGAGCGCGCGGCCCGATCTCCGCGACTGAGAACGACCGCGCCGTCTCCCCTCGGGCAGCGCGCCGTGCTCCGCCCTACGTCGCGACCAGCGCCCTGACGCGCGGCACGACGGTGCTTCCGTACAGCTCGATGCTCCGCATCATCCGCTCGTGCGAGAGTCCGCCGGCGCTGTACTTCATGTCGAAGCGCGCGATGCCCAGCGCGCCGACCGTCGCCGCGATGCGCCGCGACACGGTCTCGGGCGACCCCACGTACAGCGAGCCGCCGTCGGCTTCATGCTCGAACTCGTGGCGCGTCATCGGCGGCCATCCCCGCTCGGCCCCGATGCGGTCGCGCATCGCCTTGTAGCTCGGCCACAGCTCCTCCCTCGCCCGCTCGTCGGTGTCCGCGACGTAGCCCGGCGAGTGCACGCCCACGGGCAGGCCGGCATGGTTCGTCTCGTCGAGCGTCCGGTGGTACAGCGCGACGTACGGCGCGAATCGCCGGGGATCGCCACCGATGATGGCGAGCATCATCGGGAGGCCATGGCGCGCGGCGCGCACCACCGAATCCGGGCTGCCGCCCACGCCGACCCAGGTGGTCAGCGTGCCGCTCTCGATGGGCGGAAAGACCTCCTGGTCCACCAGCGCCGAGCGCGTGCTGCCGCGCCAGGTGACCGGCCCTCCCTTCAGGAGCGCGACGAAGAGCTCGAGCTTCTCCTCGAACAGCCGCTCGTACTGGTTGAGCGGGTAGCCGAACAGGGGAAACGACTCGGTGAACGAGCCACGCCCGAGGATCACCTCGGCGCGCCCGCCGGACAGGGCGTTGAGCGTGGAGAAGCGCTGGAACACGCGAACCGGGTCGTCGGAGCTCAACACGGTCACCGCGGAGCCGAGATGGATGCGCGCGGTGCGGCCGGCGATCGCCGCGAGGACCATCTCCGGCGACGAGACGGCGAAGTCGGCGCGGTGATGCTCGCCGACCCCGAAGAAGTCCAGGCCGAGCGTGTCGGCCAGCACGGCTTCGTCGACGATGTTCCGGATCACCTGCGCGGGCGGCAGTGGCTGCCCGTCGCTGCCGAGCGTGACGTCGCCGAAGGTATCCAGCCCGAACTGGACTGCGCTGCTCGTGCTCATCGTGGCCTGTTGTGCTGCATGTGGCGATGGTGCGCGGCGGTGCCGCGTGCGCGAATCCTAAGCGCTTCGCGCAGGGCGTGACACTCCTCCCACGCACGCGGTTGTGCTCTGTCCGCCAGGATCGCATACTCGGCCTTCGCGCGCATCCCTGCCGTCCACAGCCAACCGAGGTGAACACCGATGGTGCCAGGCCCGATCCGCTTCGATGATGGTGCGGCCTACGAGCGCTACATGGGGACGTGGAGCCAGCTCGCGGGCGCGCAGTTCCTCGACTGGCTTGCGCCGGGACCGGGGTTGCGCTGGCTCGACGTCGGCTGCGGCAACGGCGCCTTCACCGGGATGCTCGTGGAGCGCTGCGCACCGGCGATGGTGCACGGCATCGATCCATCCGAGGCGCAGCTCGCCTACGCGCGCACGCGGCTGGCGTCGGATGTCGCGGAGTTCCGGCAGGGCGATGCCATGTCGCTTCCGTTTCCCGACGACGCCGTGGATGCGGCCGTGATGCCGCTCGTGATCTTCTTCGTGCCCGAGCCGGCACGGGGCGTCGCGGAGATGGCGCGCGTCGTTGCATCGGGCGGCATCGTCGCCGCGTACGCGTGGGACATGCTGGGTGGGGGATTCCCGCATGCGGCGCTGCTGGGCGAGCTGCGTGAGTCCGGGCTTGAGGTGCCGGCGCCGCCGAGCCCCGAGGCATCGCGCCTGGATGTCCTGCGCGACCTGTGGACGGGCGCGGGGCTGAGTGCCGTGGAGACGACGGAGATCACCGTGCACCGGAGCTTCGCCGACTTCGACGCGTACTGGACGACCCTCCTCGGCGCGCCGAGCGTGGGCGGCCTGCTCGCCGCGATGGCGCCGGCGGCGCTCGCGCGTCTCGTGGCGGGGCTGCGCGAGCGGCTGCCGGTGGCCGATTCCACGGGCCGGATCACCATCAGCAGCCGCGCGAACGCAGTGCGGGGTCGCGCATAGCGCACACGCGCGGTCCTGCGCCGGTCGGCTGGTGCGTCTGCAACGCGGAAGTTGTCGCCCAGAGCGCAGCGAAGGACCTGCACCTGCTTTCCTGGGGAAAGCCGAGGGGTCTGCCCTGAGTGGTCCTCCGCGTCCTCCGCGTCCTCCGCGGTCGAATGCTCTTCAACAGCATTGACCGCGGAAGACGCGGAGGACGCGGAGGAAAGCCGACCGGGCGGTCGTAGCGGGCCATTTGGCGGGCGAGCCGTGGTACGGCCACCCGGCCCGCAGCTCAGTGACTCGCCATGCGTGGCGTGGGGCTCGCGTAGAACTTCGCCAGCACCGGCACGACGTCGGGCGCGGCGGCTGAGAGGTCGTGGTTCCGGCCGGGCAGGAGCAGTGACTGTGCACCCGGCATCGACGCGGACACGAGCTGGACCGCGTCGCGAAGGGACGCCGGACTCTTCGCGCCGCCCATGACGAGCGTCGGGATCTGCGACGCGGCATGCGCATTCAGCACCGACCGGTCGGCGAGGATGGCGAAGTCGTAGGGAAGCGTGTGCGCGACGCCCTTGTTCTTCCTCCACGCGCCGGGCATGAGCAGCGGCATGGCCAGCACGACGGCCGCCGGTGCGCCGAACGCCTCACGCATGAAGTATCGCACGGCCCCAGCGCGATCGTCTGCCGCCACGAGTGCCTGGAGATGCGCGCGCATCGCGGTGATGCTCGCGCCGCCGGCACGCGTGACGTACGGCGGCTCGTAGAGCACGAGCTTGCGGATCGGCAGCAGGGCCGACGCCGCGTGCAGGGCGAGCGCGGCGCCCGGCGACATGCCGAAGAGGGAGGCCGAGTCGCCGGCCTGGCGCATGACCGCGGCAACGTCCTCCACTTCACGCGTCACGGCGTACGGTGCCGTGTCGCCGCTCGCGCCGCGCCCGCGCCGGTCGTACGTGTACACCATGAAGTGCTGCGCGAGGAGCGGCGCGACGTCGGCCGATGGGCCGTTGTCGCGATAGCAGAATGCGCCATCGATCATGACGACCGCCGGTCCGTCGCCGCGCTTCGTGTACGCGATCGTCGTTCCGTCGGCGGACGTCACCGTTCCCGCCGTTCCCGTGGCTCCCGCCTGTGCCATGCCGCTGCCTCCGTGATGCGATCGGACCGCGGCCGCGACGATCGCACGGCGAGCACGCCGCCCAGGGCGCCGATGGCCATGGCGCGAGCGCGTCCAGGCTGCCGTCCGACCCGAAGTACCGGAGCGCGTACCGCGCCAAGCCCACGCCCAGGGCGCGCTCGGCGACGATCGCGCGCGTGGCGCCATGCGACTCCAGGTACGCGCGCTCCTCCTCGCTGTAGGCGCGGACGATCACCTCCACGTGGGGCGCGAGCCGGCGCACCAGGGCGAGAATCGCGCGCGTCTCGTATGCATCCGGGGAGGCCACGATCACGAGCCGCGCGCGCTCCGGCCGTGCCTGCACGAGCACCTCCTCGCGCGTGGCATCGCCCGCAATGACCGGGAGCCCGCGCACGCGCATCTCCTCGGCCCGGTCGCGGCTCTGCTCCACCACGACGAACGGGATCTCCTGCGCCGCGAGCTCGTCGGCCACCGGCGCGCCAACCCGCCCATAGCCGACGAGCACCGCGTGTCCGTCGAGCTGCGCCGGGTCCACCTGCGGAGGGCGTGACGCGACCGGGCCCGCCACGGGCTCGGGGGTGCTGGGCCGGCCGTGACGGGCCAGCGCGCGGCGTCCCACGATGTCAACGATGGTGAAGGCGATCGGGTTGAGGGTGATGGAGAGCAGCGCACCAGCCACGATGAGGCTCTGCGCTTCGGGTGGAAGCAGCTTCAGCGACACGCCGAGCGCCGCGAGGATGAAGGAGAACTCGCCGATCTGCGCGAGGCTCGCCGAGATGTGCAGGGCGGTGTGCAGCGGGTAGCGGAAGGCGAGCACGATGAGGAGCGACGCCAGCGACTTGCCGATGATGATGATCGCGACCACGGCGAGCACCTCGAGGGGCTGCCGCACGAGGATCGTGGGGTCGAAGAGCATTCCCACGGACACGAAGAACAGGACCGCGAACGCGTCCTGGAGCGGCAGCGCGTTGGTTGCCGCCTCGTGACTGTAGGCCGACTCGCTGACGATCACGCCCGCGAAGAAGGCGCCGAGCGCAAAGGAGACACCGAACAGCGCGGAGGCGCCGAAGGCGATGCCGAGGGCCACCGCGAGCACTGCGAGGGTGAAGAGCTCGCGCGATCCCGTCTGCGTGACGCGCTCGAGCAGCCGCGGCACCGCTCGGCGGCCGACCACCAGCATGAGCGCCACGAAGGCGGCGACCTTGATGAGCGTGATCCCCAGGGTGGCCCAGATGCTTCCCGCGGTGGCACCAGGGTCCGTGGTGCCGCCGAGCGCGCTCGCCAGTGGCGGGAGCAGGACGAGGGCGAGGACGGTCGCCAGGTCCTCCACGATGAGCCACCCGACGGCGATGCGCCCGTCCACCGAATCGAGGGCGCCGCGGTCCTCCAGGTTGCGCAGCAGCACGACGGTGCTCGCCACCGAGAGCGAGAGCCCGAACACCAGCCCGGTGCCCCACGACCACCCCCCAGAGATGCGAGACGAGGGTGCCGAGCAGCGTGGCCACGGCGATCTGCGCGAGGGCGCCGGGCACGGCGATCCTGCGAACGGCGAGGAGGTCGGCGATGGAGAAGTGCAGCCCCACGCCGAACATCAGGAGGATCACCCCGATCTCGGCCAGCTGCGTCGCGAGCCCCGCGTCGGCAACGTAGCCCGGCGTGAACGGGCCCACCACCACCCCCGCGAGCAGGTAGCCCAGGATCGGCGGCAGCCGAAGCCTGGTCGCGAGGAGCGCGAGCAGGAACGCCAGCCCGAACCCGGCGGCGAGGATGGCGATGAGCGCGGTCTGGTTGTGCATGTCGCGGTACCGTCGTGTCGGGCCCGGGGCCACCCCCAGGCGGGACACACCTGGGAATCCGTACGCGGCGTGGCGTGCTACGAGGAGTCGACTGGCAGCTCGAGCGTGAAGGTACTTCCGCGGCCGACCCGGCTGGCGACCGTGATGTCGCCGCCCAGCGCCTGTGCGATCTTCTGGCTGATGGCCAGACCGATCCCCGCGCCTTCGGCCGCTGCCGGATCGAAGCGCGTGAACTCCATGAACAGCAGGGGCAGCCGGTCCTCGGGAATGCCGGGCCCGTCGTCGGACACCGTGAGCGCCAGCCGCTGGTCGTTCGCGTGCGCGTCGGGATGCGGCGCCGCGCACACCCGGATGTGTCCCCCGGGCGGGGTGTACTTCACGGCGTTGGAAACCAGGTTGCCGAAGACCTGCCGCAGCCGCCGCGGATCCGTGCGTACCACCGGGAGCTGCGGCGGCAGCTCGATGGAGAGGGTCAGCCCCTTCGCACTGGCCTGTGAGCGGAAGGCGTCGGCCACCTCGCGCACGAGTGGGGCGATCTCGGTGTCCGTGCGGCGGATCTCGAGCTGCCCGGCCTCGGCGCGTGCGAGGTCCAGCAGCTGCCCGATCAGCTCCAGCGCGTGGTCGATGGCGCGGCGCGCCCTGGCGATCCATTCCCGCTGCGGCTCGCTGAGCGTGCCTCGGATCTCCTCCTCGAGGAGGGCGAGAAACCCGTCCGCCGCGCCGAGGGGATTCTTCACGTCGTGCGTGAAGCCGCGGATCAGCCGCGCGCGGCTCTCGGTGATCCGCTCCACCTCCAGCCGGCGCCGCTCGGACGCGGCGTGCGCCTGCCGCTCGTTGTCCAGCAGGCGCTCCCGCTCCAGCGCGTGCTCGCGCCGGTCGGTGATGTCCTCGATGATGCCGGCGATGCGGAAGATCCGTCCCTCGTCGTCGCGCACCGCGAAGTTGCGCGCCCATGACCAGCGGATCTCGCCATCGGGGCGCACGACCCGGAACTCCACGTCCGCCTCACCCTGCTCGATTCCCGCGAGGGACGCGCGGACGCGGTCCCGATCGTCGGGATGCACGCTGTCCAGAAAGGAGCCGGGATCCGCGAGCAGGCTCTCCCGGGACCGCCCCCAGAGCCGCTCGTAGGCGCCGTTGACGTAGAGGTGCTGCCGGAACGACGGGTCGCTGAGCCAGACGACGGCGCTCAGGTTCTCGGCGATCTGGCGGAAGCGTGCGTCGCTCTCGTCGAGGCGCAGGGCGAGCCGGTGGAAGCGCGCGCCCAGGCGCGCCACCATGATGGCCGCGCCCAGCCCGAGCAGCACGAGTGCGCCGGTCAGCAGGGAGACGGCGTTCTCCGTCGTGGCGATGCGCTCGCGCTGCGCCTCGGCCTCCTGGCGGATGGCCACGTAGAGACGCGCGGTCGCGGCCAGCGCGTCGTCGAAGCGCTGCTGCTGCGCCGCGATGTTCGCCGGCAGCGCGGGGTGGTCCCGGTCCACGACGACGGTGGAGTCGAGCTGCGCGTCCGCGGCCGCGAGTGGTGCCTCGAGCGCCGCGATCTCGTCGGCGACTGGCGCACCCAGCCGGCTCGCGAGCGCGAGGAGCTGTTGCTCCGCCTCGCGCCGCCGGAGACGCGAGGCCGTGATCTCGCGCGCGAGCTGCACGTCGCCGGTCAGGAGATAGCCGCGACGCGCGGCCGCCTCGAGCGCGAGGTCGAGCTGGATGGCGGCCACGCGCGATCGCGCCGGCTCGGCGACGAGGTTGATGTTGTCTCGGAGCGCGTTCACGCGCCGCTGTGCGACGCGTGGCACGAGGAGCGCCAATGCCAGCGAGACGAGCACGAACACCACCGGCAGGCGCGTGCCCCCGCCATGGCGGAGCGCGGCGCGGTCGCGCGCGGAGAGCGGGTCCGCGTCCGACGCCCGCCGGCCCGCCGGAGCGGCGACGCGGCGCGCTGCCTCCTCTCGGTTGTCCTCGTGTGCTGCCGCCATCGCGTGTGCCTGCTCATGTCCATGATCGCGCCGCTGCCGCCGGACACTGGTGCTGTTGCAATCGCGTCGACGACACGCGGCAGGCGGGCGCTACCGCCGTGGGGCGTGCGAGTGCAAGGAGCATGCGTCCCGGGTGCCATCGAGATATGCGTAACGACGCGCGCAACGGCAGCGCCTGCCTCTCGACGCCCCGGGGCGCAGGCTCGCAGCTCGCGAACGTCCACGCGCAGCATTCTTGCAGGGCCACCACGTCCCGCCGTCCGCCGCCGCCACCTCGCGCTGCCAACGACCGTCGTTCACGACACGCTGGCCTCCAGCGAGCACGGGCTCCGTCGCGATGGCGGCGATGCTCCCACCTCGCGATTGGGGATGACACGATGCGCGTGCTGATCATCGGTACCGGCAACATGGGCCGCGCCATCGCCATCCGCCTGGCCGGCGGCGGCAACGAGCTGACGCTGTTCGACATCGACGCCGCGAAGCCCGAGGCCATCGCGTCCGAGCTTGGAGGCACCAGGCCCGGAGGCGCGCGGATCGCCATCGCCGAGACACCGTCGGAGGCCGTGCCGGCCAGCGACGTGGTCATCCTCGCGAGCTCGTACGCAGCCAACCTCGAAGTTGCGCGAATGCTCGGCGCCGAGCTCGAGGGCAAGATCGTGATCGACATCTCGAACCCGCTCAACGAGCGGTTCGATGACCTCGTCACCGATCCCGGCAGCTCGGCCGCGGAGACCATTCGCGCGACACTACCGAAGGGCGCCAGGTTCGTGAAGGCGTTCAACACCACCTTCGCCGGCACGCTCGTCGCGGGCCAGGTCGCCGGCCAGCCGCTCGACGTCTTCATCGCCGGCGACGACGGGGACGCGCGAAGATCCGTCGCCGCGCTCGTGCGATCCGGTGGACTCAACGCGGTGGACGTGGGCGGGCTCCAGCGCGCACGGCAGCTCGAGGCGCTCGGGTTCCTCGGCATCATCCTGCAGGGGCACCTCGGCACCGGCTTCATGAGCGGGTGGAAGCTGCTCATGCCCGAGCAGGGGTGACACGGATGCCGACGCAGGTCTCGCAACGCGGGAGCAGTGCATGGGCGTGAACTCGAATGCGATCTTCGGCGGTGCCTCCGATGCCGAGCCGGCCACGCCGGGCAGCTACGGAGAGGCGCCGCGCGGCCTTCGGCTGCCGCCGGCCACGCGACTCGGCCCCGTGCGCCTGGTCATCTCCGACCTCGAGCGCTCCCTCGAGTTCTACGAGGGCGTGCTGGGGCTGCGGCCGCTGCAGCGCGGCGCGACGCGCGCCGTGCTGGCGGCGCACGGAGACGACCGGCCGCTCGTGGAGCTCGTGCACCGTCCCGGAGCCACGCCGGCACCGCACCGGGGGCGCCTGGGACTCTATCACTTCGCCATCCTGCTGCCGGACCGGGCATCGCTCGGCCGGTTCGTGGGTCACCTGGCGGAGACGAATGCGAGCGCGGGCGCTGCCGATCATCTCGTGAGCGAAGCGTTCTACCTGCAGGACCCGGACAACCTGGGCATCGAGGTGTACGTGGACCGTCCACGAACCGAATGGCGGCGCATCGGCCGCGAGCTGATGATGGCCACGGACCCGGTGGACGTCGCCGGCCTCGTGGACGCGGCGGGCGGCACGCGGTGGAGCGGCATGCCGGCGGGAACGGTGATGGGCCACGTGCATCTGCACGTGGGCGCCCTCGAGCCGGCCGCCGCCTTCTTCTGCGAGGCGCTCGGTTTCGACCGCACCGTCTGGCACTACCCGGGCGCGCTCTTCCTCGGTGCGGGTGGCTACCATCACCACGTGGGCACCAACACCTGGGCCGGGAGTGGCGCGCTCCCCCCGGACGAGGATGATGCGCGCCTGCTGGAGTGGACCATCGAGCTGCCCGACGCCGCGAGCCTGGTGGCGAGCGCAACGAGTCTCGCTGCCGCGGGCTATCCCGTGGAGCGGGACGACGCCGACCTCATCACGCATGATCCATGGTTGACCCGCGTACGGCTGCGGGTCGGCGACGCGCGGTGATCTCCCTGCATCGACTCGCGCAATGATCGATCGCCTGCTTCTCTTCGGTGCCACCGGCGACCTCGCGGGCAGGTTCCTGCTGCCCGCGCTCGCGGAGCTCGACGCCCGGGCGGAGGCTCCGGAGTCGCTGCAGGTTATCGGTGCCGGCCGCGAGCGATTGAGCGACGACGAATTCCGCCGTCATGCCGCGAAGCGACTCGGCGAGCACGCGAAGGAAGTTCCGGCCCACGCTCGCGAGCGGCTGCTCGGACGGCTTCGCTACTGCCGCGTGGACGTCGGCGGAAAGGGCGCGGCCGAGGAGGTGCGCACGCTGCTCGAGTCCACCCGGGCCGAAGCGTCGCGCGACGCGCTCCCGCCGGTGGCCGCGTATCTCGCACTGCCGCCGGGCCTGTTCGCGCCGGCAGTCGCGGCGCTCGGCGACGCCGGCCTGCCCGGTGGCAGCCGCATCGTCGTGGAGAAGCCCTTCGGCACGAGCTCCCCGCGCTCACGGCCTTCCTCGTCTCCTTCGCCGGCGCCTGGCTCCTCGGCTACGAGCAGCCCGGCCAGGCGACCGTGCGCGAGATCAGGGGGGGAGGCTGACGCGCAGCCTTCTTGCACTGGCGGGCGGCGTCGGCACTGGAGAGTGCCGACGCACCACCTTCGCGTATCGAGAATCTCCATGATGTCATCGATCGGCGAGCGTGGGCGAGTCTCGTGACGCCAGCTTCCCGGCGCCGGCGGCGCGGCGCGGCGCGGGGCGATGAGCTACGCGGCGATCGCCATCCGATGGACCCTGATCGCGGTCGTGCTGCTGACCGCGCTGATCGGCTTCCTCTTCATCACGCGCGGCACCGCGGTGCGCCACGTCCGCGGCGTCGGCGCCGACGGGGCGCCGGTGTCGCCAGCCGAGCCGCAGTTCCCATTGAGCGTCGCGGTGCTCACCGGCACCGCGCTCATGGGCGGCAACCGGGTGGAGCTCGCGCTGAATGGCGACGGCACCTTCCCTCGGCTCTGGCAGGACCTGCGCTCCGCGCAGACGTCCATCACCATCCAGACGTACTACGGCATGCCGGGGCAGGTGGCGGACACGCTGCACGCCATCCTGCTCGAGCGCGCCGCGGCGGGCGTGCGGGTCTTCCTGCTCTACGACGCCTTCGGCAACCAGGACATTCCGGAGGAGCATCTCGTCGCCCTGCGGAAGGGCGGGGTGCTCGCAGTGCCCTTCCGCCCGCTGCGGCTCTCCAACCTCTACGTCCTCCAGAACCGCTCGCACATCCGCGGCTACGTCATCGACGGACGGATCGCGTGGACCGGCGGCTTCGGGCTGGACGACAAGTGGCTCGGCGACGGACACACCCGCGGCGGCTGGCGCGAGACCAACGTGCGGTTCGAGGGGCCCGCGGTGCGGCAGCTCCAGGCGGCGTTCGCGGCGGCGTGGACGGAGGCGACGGGCACGCTGGTCACGGGGCGCATGACGGTGGAGCGGGATTCGGGCGGCGTCGCCCTGGCCGGCCTGCTGTTCGCGTCACCCACGCTCGGCAGCACGGCCGCGGAGCGCTTCCTCGCCATGTCCATCGCCGGCGCGCGCAGGACCATCTACGTGACGAACGCCTACTTCGCGCCCGATGACAACTTCACCCAGCTGCTGGCCGATGCGGCGCGGCGCGGCGTGGACGTGCGGCTCCTGCTCGCCGGCCCGCGCACCGACGTGCGGCTCGCGCGCACGGCGGGGCGAGCCCGCTACGAGCGCCTGCTCGCCGTGGGCGTCCGCATCTACGAGTGGCAGCCGACCACGCTGCACGCCAAGACGTTCGTGGTGGATGGCGCGTGGGCATCCATCGGCACGATGAACTTCGACAATCGCTCGCTGGCGCTCAACGACGAGGTCACGCTGATGGTGCTGGATCAGGGGTTCGGCGCACGGATGAACGCGATCTTCGAGGACGACCTGCGCCACGCCGTGCCGATCGACCTGGCGAGCTTCCGCGCGCGGCCGTGGACCGAGCACGTCGCGGAATGGGGGGCGAACCTGATCACACGCGTCCTCTGACGGGCGTCAGGGCGTCCGTGCATCCGGGGCGCCGTGCGCCGCGAGCGACTCCTGCATGGCGCGCAGGAGCCCGTCCGTGGTGAACGGCTTCTGGAGCAGCCGCGTGGCCGGATCCAGCTCCCCGCTGCGAATCATCTGTTCGTCGGTGTACCCCGTCATGAGGACCCCCGGAAGCCCCGGACGGACGCGCCGCACTTCGCGGAGCAGGTCCACCCCGCCCATCATCGGCATCACGGCGTCGGTCAGCAGGATGTCGATCCGCACGGCCGTATCGCTCGCGAGGTGGAGCGCCTCCAGGCCGTTGCGCGCCTCCATCACCGTGAACCCGCTTCCGGCCAGCATCCGCCGTACGATCGCGCGCACCGCGTCCTCGTCCTCCACCAGGAGCACGTGCTCCGAATGGAGCGGCGCCAGCGCGGGCACGGAGTCCACCGCCCGCGATGTCGCCTCCCTGGTGCTGACGGGGAAGTAGAGGGTGAACGTCGTGCCTTCGCCGACCGCGCTCGTCACCTCCACCCTGCCCCCCGACTGCTCCACGATGCCGTAGACCGTGGCGAGCCCCAGCCCCGTGCCCTTGCCCTGCCCCTTCGTGGTGAAGAACGGCTCGAAGACGTGCGCGAGCACCTCGGGGGTGATGCCCTCGCCCTGGTCGCGGACCGCAATGGCGACGCACGCGCCGGTGACGACATCCGGCCGGCACATGCTCTCCGCGGCGGCATCGTCGCGCAGCGTGGTGCTGATGCTGAGCGCTCCTCCACGGGGCATCGCGTCGCGCGCGTTCACCACGAGATTCGTGAGCGCCTGCTCGAGCTGCCCCGGATCGATGACGATGCTGCCGACGGCGGGATCCAGGGTGAGGGTGAGCTCGATGTGCTCGCCGATCAGGCGCCCGAGCATCTGCTCCACGCCACGGATGACGTCGTTCGGGTCCACGATGCGCGGCTCGAGAACCTGCTGCCGGCTGAAGGCGAGCAGCTGGCCCGTGAGGGCGGCCGCGCGGTGCCCCGCCCGCTCGATCGCGATCGCGTCGTCGCGACGCGGGTCGCCCTCCACCAGGTCCTCGTGGAGAAAGGCGGCGTAGCCGTTGATGACGGTGAGCAGGTTGTTGAAGTCGTGGGCGATGCCGCCGGCGAGCCGGCCGATGGCCTCCATCTTCTGCGCCTGCCGGAGCTGCTCCTCCACCTGTCGCGATTCCGTGACGTCGCGCCCCGTGATGACGAGGCCCCGCACCGCGGGGTCGTCGAGCAGGTTGCGCACGATGTTCCGCATGATTCGCCAGCGGCCGTCCACGTGCTGGATCCGGAAATCGTCCGGCTCGCTCGGCACCCCGTGCGGGGGAAGCGTCTGCATCGTCGCCAGCGCGCGCGGCTGGTCCTCGGGGTGAACGCGCTCCAGCACGTTCATGCCGACCGCGTCGGCGGCGGGCAGGCCGATCGCCCGCTCGATGGACGGCGAGGCGTACCGCGTGGTCCCGTCGGCGTCGCACACCAGCACGATGTCGATCGCGTGCTCGAGGAGCGCGCTGAGACGTGCCTCGCTGTGGCGGACCGTCTGCTCGGCGTGGTGGTGCGCGGTGAGATCGTTCAGGCTCACACCGACGGCGTCGCCCACCCGCACCGCAGTGACGCGGAAGTAGCCGTCGATGCCGTCCGCGCGGTACTCCAGCTCCTGCTGGAAGGGCGTGCCGGTCTCCACGACGCGCACGTAGGCGTCGAAGAGTCCCACCCGACGGACACCCGGAAGCTCATCGAGGACGCGACGTCCGGTCAGCCCCGCCGCCGAGCGGCCGCGAATGCGGGCCCCGGCCGTATTCACGTAGGACACGTCGAAATCGACGACGGCGCGCGTGGCGTCGCGCACGGCCTGGTACAGCATGAAGCCATCCGGAGAGGCCTCCAGCACGGCGCGGAAGCGCTCCTCGCTCGCCAGCAGCGCTGCCTCGGTGGCCCGCTGCGCGGTGATGTCCTCCACGGCGGCGATGACACCGATGACCGCTCCGACGCGGTCGCGTATCGGCCCGGCGGCGATTCGCAGCCAGGTGTTCGGCTCGTCCCCCTGGGGATACCGCACGATCTGCCCGACGGTGACCTGGCCTGTGAGCGCGCGCGGAATGGGCCACTCGTCCAGCGCCAGGCGGCGGCCGTCGACATGGTAGCCCTCCATCTCCTCCGTCGCCCCGCATCGACGAAGCGCTTCGGCGGCACCGCCCAGGTACTTCTCCGCGAGGCTGTTGATCCGGTGCGGCCGCCCCATCGCCTCGGTGAGGACGATGCCGAGCGGGATCTGCTCGAGCACCGCCTCCAGGAACGCGTGCTCCTGCTCGAGCTGCGCGAGGAGCCGCTCGCGCTCGCGGGCGGCGGTCACGCGCTCCGTGACGTCGGTGCCGTGCGCGAAGACGCCGGAGATGGCCCCGTCCACCCCGGTCATGGGCTGGTACACGAAGTCGAGGAATCGCTGCTGGCCGGGCGCGCCCGACGGGAGATCGAGCGTGATCGGCGTCGCGATGCCGATCACCGGCTCGCCGGTCGCGTGCACGCGGTCGAGCATGGCGAGGAAGCCCTGACTCACCAGCTCCGGCAGCGCTTCCCTGACGCCCCGCCCGCGCAGCTCGCGGTCGAAGAACTCGCGGCAGCGCGGGTTCACGACATCGAAGACGTACTCCGGCCCCATCAAGGTGCACATGATGGCCGGGACTCGCTCGAAGAGCACCGCGAGGCGCTCGAATTCGCCCCGCTCGGCCAGCGGCACCGCGTGTACCTCCTGAAGCGTCCAGAACACTCCGCCACCGGACGCGGTCGGCGTGAAGTCCACGCTGCGGCGTTCGCCACCGGGGAGCGTCAGCTCCACTCGGCGGGTCTCGGTGGCGGTGTTCAGAGCTCGGCCGCGCCGCTGCTCGGACGTGTCGCTCCCATTGCCGTTCAGGAGCTCGCGCCATTCGTCGAGCGGGCATGGGGACGCCGGCATGCGGCCGAGCAGCCGCTGCGAGGCCGCGTTCAGGATGACCTGGTCACCATGCTCGAGTGCGGCCGGCGTCGGGAGGTGCTGGACGAGCTCGCGAAGCAGCGCTTCGGAATGAGAGCCTGGAGGAACAGCGGCGGGCATCTGGGGGAGCTGGGGGAGGATCTGCGCCGACAGCGCGAATCGCGAACGGATTCGAACTCGCGCCTGCCGGGTGCAGCACCAGTGCAGATGTGCCTGCTGATACCCAACGCAATTGGACTACCGCCGTATGTTTATCCTATATCGACGCCCGTGGCTGCGCGAGGCACCGTTGCGTCTGCGTGCTTCGGTCTGGCGAGCTCGGCATCACCAGCGTGAACGCCGCTCCGCGGCCCGGTGTTCCCACGATCACGCTGGGCACCGGACCGCAGAGCAGGCGCTGCCACTCACCGCAGGCCGTACACGTGAACGCGAGCCGGACCGCCGGTCACGGGCCAGATCGGCGAGTTGATCCCGGTCGGCACGGCGAAGCGCTCGGCGCCGTTCACTTCGTACGGCGTGATGCCGGCGCCGATGGCCTGCCCGGTGTCATCGCGCCAGAGGACGCGCCCGGTGCGCGCGTCCAGCGCGAGCACGTCGCCCGTGACCTCGCCGGTGATCAGGATCCCGCCCGCGGTCGCCGTGACGGGCGCGAGCAGCGGTGCCCGCGACCGGTACTTCCAGCGCACCTGCCCATTGTCCGCATCGACCGCCGTGAGCCAGCCCTGCCAGCGATCCTTCGGGTCCTGGCGTCCGAAGCCCCCCTGGTAGTCTCCCGTCCACGCTCCGCCGGGTGCGCCGCGCAGCGTGTCGAGCCGGGCCAGGCGCACGGAGGTGCACCAGTCCACCGCGTTCACGAACACCATGTTCAGCGACGCGTTCCACGCCGGCCCGCCCCACTCCGTGCCGCCCTGGGAGCCGGGGCAGAACCGCGTGTCGCGGTCGCTGCGGAGCGGCGTCGTCGTGTTGCTGCGCGTCGTGGTCGGGGTGCGATAGCGAACGACCATCCCGTTGGGACCCGCGGTGCCATACAGCGCATCGCGGGCGCCGCCCATCTGACGGACTCCGGGCGGGGCGGAGGCCACGCGGTCGATCCCCGACCGCTCTATTCCATATAGCAGGCCGTCCTTGCCCGGCGCGACGAGCATCGACCGCCCGGCGCGCGTGGTGACGAGTGCGGGCGCCGCCGCGATGTCCCAGTCGTGAAAGTCGTGCTTGATGGGCTGCACGAAACCGAGCAGGCGCCCGGTCCTCGCCTCCAGCGCGAGAATCCCCGTGGTGTACAGATTGTCACCCGGGTGGAGCTGCTCGACGAAGTCGGGCGCGGCGTTGCCCGTGGGCACGTAGAGCACGCCTCGCGCGGTATCCACCGTGAGGGAGGTCCACATCCCTCCGCCGGTGGGCGGGTTGGCCGCGGAGCGCTTGAGCCACGTGCGCGCCGCCGGTCCGCTGTCCGGCACGGTGTCGAAGCGCCAGACCACCCGCCCCGTGGCCGGGTCCAGCGCGTACACCCGCGCCCGCACGTCGAAGTTGTCCCCGCCCGCGGTGCCCACGAACAGCAGTCCGTTCCATGCGATCGGCGCCATCGGGATGGACTCCCCCTTGTTCCCATCACCGAGCACGACGTCCCACGCGACGTGTCCTGTTGCCGCGTCCAGTGCCAGCACGTGCGCGTCGCTCGTGCCGCGGAAGACGCGGCCGTCGGCGTACGCCACGCCGCGATTCACCGGAAGGAATGGGCGCTTCGCCGGACGGACCTGCCGCCAGCGTTCGGCGCACGTGGCACCGTCGATGGCGTACGTCGCGTTGTACGTGGTGAAGTAGAGCGTGCCGCCCGCGGCAACGGGACTCGGCTGGAAGGCGACGGTGTCGTCCGTGCTGAAGGTGCAGATGCGGCGGAGCTGGTTCACGTTGGCCGCATTGATCTGCGACAGCGGCGAGAAGCGGTCGTTGGCATGATTGCCGTTGTAGCTGAGCCAGTCGCGGGATGTCGTCTGCGCCGTGGCGTCCCCGGCTGTGGCGGCGCCCGACGCGAGGAGCGCGGTCACGAGGAGCAGCGGCGCGTGTCGGAGTGAGGCGAGGCCCATCGGCATTGGATACCTCCAGCGTTGACGACGCATTCACGCCCGTCGCGATGCAGTGGACAGGTGGCGCGGCAGACGGAGAAGCAAATCGCAGCAAGCTCCATTCCCTGGTGCTGCGCATGGCGCCGCGGATCGCTTCGCTGGTGTCGCGACCGCGTCGCGCCGCGTGCAGTGTTCTTGCATGCGATGCTGATGCACACAGGAGGCACGCACAACATGACACATGCCGAACACGTGGATGACGGCGCCGGGATTCTTCAGCCCGGCACGCCGGCACCTGACTTCACGCTGCACGCCACGCCCGACCAGACGCTGTCGCTCCGCGAGCTGCGCGGGCGGCCAGCGGTGCTGATGTTCTATCCGGCAGACTGGAGTCCGGTGTGCGGCGACGAGCTGGCGCTGTTCAACGAGGTGCTCCCGGACATCAGCGAGCTGGGCGCGACACTGGTCGGCATCTCGGTGGACGGGGTGTGGTGCCACGCCGCGTTCCGGCGCGAGCGAAAGCTGCACTTCCCCCTGCTCGCCGACTTCGAGCCGAAGGGCGCCGTATCGCGCGCCTATGGCGCCTACCGCGACGAGGACGGCGTGTCCGCCCGTGTCCTGTTCGTGATCGACGACGACGGGGTCATTCGCTGGAGCTACCTGTCGCCGGTGGGAGTGAATCCCGGCGTCGACGGCGTGCTCGCCGCACTCGAGTCACTCGCCGGGCGCGCGGCCGGCGCGCGTACGGCGGGAGAAGCGTCGTGACGCCCGCGGGGCGGCTCACGCCGGATGCCGGCGAGCGGGCGCACGAGCACGTGTCGGGCCCGGACGACGCACCGGTCACGCTCGTGGAGTACGGCGACTTCGAGTGTCCGTACTGCGGCATGGCGTACCCGATCGTGAAGTCCATCCAGCGGCAGCTGGGCGACGGGCTGCGCTTCGTCTTCCGACACTTCCCGCTCAGCGAGGCACACCCGCATGCGGAGCACGCCGCGGAGGCGGTGGAGGCGGCGGCCGTGGAGGGACGGTTCTGGACGATGCACGACATCGTCTACGAGCACCAGGACGCCCTCGACGATGCATCGCTCGTCGCCTACGCCGCGTCGGTCGGCGCGGAGCCGCGGCGCGTGGCGACGGCGCTGACGTCGGGCACCTTCGCGGCGCGGGTGCGCGAGGATTTCCGGAGCGGCGTGCGCAGTGGCGTGAACGGCACCCCCTCCTTCTTCATCAACGGCACGCGCTTCGACGGGGCGTGGAACGACGAGGCGTCGTTTCTCGAGGCGCTGCTCGCGGCCGCCGAGTCCGCGCGCTGACGGCGCTATCGTCGCGCGTCGCTCCGCCGCGACTCCTTCGGCACCGTCAGCAGGATGGCGACGAGCGCCGCCACGACGAACAGCAGGTTCACGCCGAACGCGAACAGGGCCGCCTCGCGCATCGCGACGTTGTCCTGGCGGCCCACGAACGGGATGGCGCCCGCGATCCAGTCCACCGGGGCGTTGCCCGCGCTCAGCGCCGTGAAGAGCGCGGCCGAGATGGCCACCCCGAACGACGCGCCGAGCGATGACGCCATCTTGTAGATGCCGGATCCGGCGCCGGCCTGGTCGTCCGGCAGGTTCGCCAGCGCAGCGTCGGTGGAGGGCGTGGCGTAGAACGCCAGCCCGATGCCGAAGAGCGTGAAGGCGACGAACGCCAGGATCCTGTAGGTCCGGAGCGTGACGGACGTCGGCATCAGCAGCAGGATCGACGCGCCGACGATCAGGGTGCCCCAGACCATCGGCGTGCGCGCGCCGAGACGCTGCAGCAGCTTCTCGCCCACGCGGATGAACGCCACGATCGCGATGGCGTATCCGAGCGTCAGCAGCCCGGCAGCCTGTGCGTTCATCCCGCCTCCCATCTGCACGAGCGACATGGCGACGATGAGGATGCCGGCCACCGCGTTCAGCAGCAGGTTGGAGAGGGTGGCGCCGGTGTAGGTCATGTTCCTGAAGAGCCGGAAGTCCACGAACGGCTTCTCGCTGCGGGACTCGGCGCGGAAGAAGAGGACGCCGGATGCGGCGGCGATCGCGAGCAGCCCGAGCGACGCGGCGCTCGTCCAGCCGAACCTGGCCCCCTGGGTCGCGAAGACTTCCAGCGCGATCATCGCGATCATGAAGGTCAGCACCCCGGCGGTGTCGAATTCATGGGACCGGCTGCCGGCGGCACGGCTCTCCGGCGTCCCGCGCACCAGCAGCATGCCGGCCACCGACACCGCCGCGGACGCGAAGAAGATCCAGCGCCAGCCCACGTTCTGCACCATCAGCCCACCGAACAGCGCCGCGAACCCCGAGCCGCCCCACGACCCGATGGACCACAGGCTGATGGCGCGCTGGCGCCCGGAGCCCTCCCAGTACGCCTTCAGCAGCGCGAGGCTCGCGGGCATGATGCAGGCGCCCGAGAGTCCCTGGGCGACGCGGCCCAGGATCAGGACGGTCATGCCCGACGCTCCGCGCGGTGCTGCTCCCACCATCAGGGAGCCCACGATGCTGAAGATGAAGCCCCACTGCACCACCTGCACGCGCCCCACGCGGTCGGCGAGCTCGCCGAAGACCACGATGAAGATGCCGGAGAACAGCGCCGTGATGGACACGGCGATGTTCATGACGCTCGGCCGCGCGCCCAGGTCGGCCCCCACGCTCGGCGCGATGTTCAGCATGGTCTGGGCGAACAGCCAGAAGTTGAGGACGCCGAGAATCATGCCGACGAGCAGCCGGTCGTTCCCGGCGTAGGTGGTGCGCGGGGCCGGCGGCGCTGTGGTCGCGCTGGTCATGTGCACGCCTCGCGAGGTTTGCCGCAGCGGTGCATCGGCGTTGCGACCCCGGGCATCACCTCGCCCTTTCGTGAGCCGTCGGAAGCCGCCAGCCGCGCCGGATTCCCATGATGCGGAGCCCGAAGCAGAGCGCGGCGCCAGCCAGGGTGACCATGGTGGTGGGGAGGTGCATCATGCGGCCGACCACGACCACGGCGGCGCCGGCGAGCGCGGCAACGGCGTAGATGTCGCCGCGCATGACCGCGGGTGCCTCGTTCGCCAGCAGGTCGCGCGCGATGCCCCCGCCGATTCCGGTCAGCATGCCGAGCAGCACCGCCGGGATGGGGCCGAGGTGGAACGCGAGCGCCTTCTGTGCGCCGGAGACCGCGAAGAGCGCCAGGCCGGCGGCATCGAAGATCTGCACCGAGCCCTGGAGGCGGGCGATGATGGTGCCCCAGCGGAACGCGGCCAGCCCGGCGACCACCGGCACGGCGATGTAGCGCCAATCCGAGATGCCGGGCGGGGGGACGGCGCGGATCAGCAGGTCGCGCGTGATCCCGCCGAAGTTCGCCGCGGCGAACGAGAGCACGAGCACGCCGAACAGGTCGAACTCGCGCTTGATGCCGACGAACGCGCCGCTCAACGCGAACACGAAAGTCCCGCACAGGTCGAGGACCAGCAGGAGCGTCCTGACCGTGAGGTACTGCGCGAGGAAATGGGAGGCATCTTCCATGCGGTCAGGCCGCCAGCCAGGCCAGCGCGCCCACCACCATCGCCTCCACCCCCGTCTCCAGCGTCGGATGGATCACCGGCGCGAAGCGCGGGTTGTGGTTCGTCGGAAGCTCCCCCAGCCGCCCCTCCGCCTTCGCCTTGGCGTACAGATCGGGGTCGGTGCCGCCCACGAACCAGAACACCGCCGGCACGTGCCACTCGGCGCCGAACGAGCCGAAGTCCTCGCTCGCCGTCGTCGGTGCCGTCGTCACCACGTGGTCGTCCGCGAAGTGCTGGCGGAACGCGGCCGCCACGCGCTTCGTTGCCTCCGCGTCGTTCGTCACGAGGTTGTAGTGGTCGAGCGTCGTGATCTCGGGCGGCTTCGGGGAGCCGGAGGCGTCCGCTTCGGCCCGCACGATGCGCTCGATGGAGGCGAGCACGCGCTTGCGCACCTCGTCGTCGAAGGTGCGCACGTTCAGCTTGATGATCGCCTCGTCCGGGATGACGTTCTCCTTGGTCCCGGCCTGCAGTGCGCCGATCGTGACGACCACCGCATCGTTCGGGGCCACCTCCCGGGAGACGATCGTCTGCAGCCGCATCACGACCGATGCGGCCATCACCACGGGATCGATGCTGGCCTGCGGCATCGAGCCGTGGGCGCCGCGGCCGAACAGCCGGATCTGCAGGCTGTCGGCGGCCGAGGTGACGACGCCCTCGCGCGACGCGAGCACGCCGGCCGGCATCGGCATCACGTGCTGCCCGAGCACCACGTCGGGCTTCGGAAAGCGCTTGAAGAGCCCGTCGTCGATCATCGCCTGGGCTCCCTCCGCCGTCTCCTCCGCCGGCTGGAAGACGAGCATCAGGGTTCCGTGCCAGCTCTCACGAGCCTGCGCGAGCAGCGTGGCGGCGCCAACGAGCCAGGTCACGTGCATGTCGTGTCCGCAGGCGTGCATCACCGGCACCGTGTTGCCCTCGCGATCGGTGGTCGTGACCGTGCTGGCGTACGGGAGCCCGGTGGCTTCCTGAACGGGCAGCGCGTCCATGTCGGCGCGCAGCATGACGGTGGGGCCATCACCGTTGCGCAGCAGGCCGACGACACCCGTCTTCCCCACACCGGTGGTCACGTCGTACCCGGCCGCCCGCAGGCGTTCGGCCGCCAGCCCCGCCGTCCTGGTCTCCTGCAGCGAGAGCTCCGGGTGAGCATGGATGTCGGCATAGAGCGTCTCCAGGCCGGGAAGACTGCTGCCAAGAGTGGCCAGGGTGACATCGACCGACGTGGCGCTTTTCGGGCTCATGTGATCCGCTCCTGGACACGATGATGGTAGGACGTTTCCCCGAGCCGCCCGGCGACGACTCGGCGCGCTCTCCGTGAGGCACGTCCCAGGACGGGATCGCCGGCACCTGATACAGTAGCAGCGCAGCGACATGCCGCGCGTTGCCGAAGCGGAACGAGCGCGAGGGCGCTGCGAGGTCACGGCCGACGCAGCAACAATCGCACCCTGCGTGCTCCCGCTCCGCTGCCCTGCGTGGCGACGAGTATGAACCTTGCCGCCGAGCAGCGCGCGGTGCGCCTCCGCACAGTTCCCTGAGCCGGCTGCGCTCGCGGTGAGCCCGCTGTCGCGAACGTGCCCCCGCGCTCGTGCCCGCGAACGTGGGCATCGCGATCGGCGCCGGCACCGATGTGGCCGTCGGGGCGGGTGACATCGTGCTGGTGCGCAGCGATCCGCGCGACGTGGCGCGCATCATCGCGCTGTCGCGCGCGAGTTATCGCAAGATGCTGCAGGACATCTGGTGGGCGGCCGGCTACAACGTCGTTGCCCTTCCGCTCGCGGCGGGGCTGCTCGCCCCGTGGGGCATCGTGCTGTCGCCCGCCGTCGGCGCCGTGCTCATGTCAGCGAGCACGGTGATCGTGGCGGTCAACGCGCAGCGGCGGCCGCGCGTGCGGTTGTAGCGGCGCGCGCGCGACGCTGCCGACTGTCCGGCCTAACGATCGCGCGCTGCGGGCCGCGGCCGCGTCCTCCCCCGTGCACGCGGAGCCTGCATTCATCGTGTCGCGGTGGAGAGGGGCGTTGCGGAAGCATGCCGGCGCCCCCACGCGCGCAGGCGCAGGGACAGCAGCAGCAGCACCACCCCCAGGGCAATCGCGTAGGTGCCGATGTACAGCGTCACGGCCAGCGCGCCCACCGCTGGCCGCGCCACGAGAAACACGCCGCACGCCACCGAGATGATGCCGGCGAGCACGAGCAGCCACTCCCCGGTGATCTCCTTCCGCAGCCGGATTGCCGCCACGATCTGCGCGAGGCCCGTCATGATGGACCACGCGGCGATGAGGATGAGCAGGACGATCGCCGTGACGCCCGGCATGAGGAAGGTCGCCAGGCCGATCAGCACACCCGCGATGCCCCCGAGCAGGATGGCCGCCCACGAGGGCTCACCCTTGCGGTTCGTGATTGCCGACGTGATGGCCATGACGCCGTCCACCAGCGACCAGGCACCGAACAGGTAGACCAGGTAGATCAGCGTCAGTGCCGGGTGAAGACGGTGAGCAGGCCGAACAGCAGCGCCAGCACACCGCGGAGCGCAACGAGTCCCCAGTTCCGTGCAAGAGCCTCCACCATGTCGCCATTTCCCGAAGCCGTGCTCAGGATGTCCGGAGCGCGGCCGCGTCAGGACACTGCGCGTGAAGCGCTGACGACGACACGCATATTCGATGCGTGGTGCCGTGCACGGGCCCGGATCTCGCACGGCCTCGCCGCGCATGTCATTCCTCCAGTCGAGGCGGGACCGAGCCGCCCTGTTGATCCTGGCGCTGGCCGTCGCCATCGCCGTGGTGCTCTCGCCCTTCTTCAGCGGCCTGCTCGGGACGGCGGTGCTCTACGTGGTGTTCGTGCCGCTGTACCGCCGCCTCGAGCGCTCCATGAAGTCGACGGTGGCCGCCGTGATCACGCTCGTGATCGCACTCGTCGCCATCGGCCTGCCGCTGGTGTGGCTGCTCGGCATCGTGATCGGGCAGGCGCCCGACGCGCTGACGCGTCTTCAGGACAGCACGTTGCTGGCGCACATCGGCGGCCTGCGCATCGGCCGCATGAACGTGGGGACCGAGCTGGCGAAGGCGAGCGGGTCGATCGTCTCGTGGCTCTCCGGACAGCTGTTCGCCCTGGTCGGCACCGCCACGTCGGCCATGCTCAACCTGTTCATCGCCTTCTTCGGCCTGTACTACATGCTGCGCTCGGGTGGCGACGTGTGGCGGGCGGTGCGGCCGTACATCCCTTTCTCTCCCGACACCGCCGACGCGCTGCGCGACCGGTTCTTCAGTGTGACCGAGGCCACGCTCCTCGGCACCGTGCTGGTCGCCGTCATGCAGGGAGCCATCGTCGGCATCGGCTTCTGGATCGTGGGCCTGCCGAGTGCGCTCTTCCGGGG